>JAKVCU010000091.1:0-20332 GCA_022448955.1 Saprospiraceae bacterium | reverse complement strand
CAACCAATGGGTCTCTTCAGGAGGAGCAGGAACAATGGGCTTCGGTCTTCCAGCAGCTTTTGGAGCTAAATTGGCACAGCCAGAAAGAGATGTAGTGGCCTTTATTGGCGATGGAGGCTTCCAAATGACCATCCAAGAGCTGGGTATGTGCGCTCAGTGGAACGTTGGCGTGAAAATCGTGCTTTTAGACAATAACTATCTTGGCATGGTACGACAATGGCAACAGCTCTTCTTTGACCGTCGCTATTCTTCTGTAGAATTGCAGAATCCAGATTTCATCAAAATTGCTGATGGATTCGGTGTACCTGGTAAAACCATTGAACAACCAGAAGAACTAAATGCAGCTATTGCCGAAATGCTTGCTCATGATGGGCCTTATTTACTTCATGTAAAAGTAGAAAAAGAAGAAAATGTATTCCCAATGGTACCGTCAGGTGCCGCAGTTGATGAGATTGTACTAGAAAAGTAATCAGGCCTAAAGAATTATATTAACCCATTTCTATTTTGCCAAAAGGTTATGAACGAACTGACCAACAGAAAATTCAGCTCATTGATACGGTGAAATATCAAAAAGTAATGAGTTCATATAATTTAGCTCAATAACTTAATGCAAGAAAAATGAAAAATAAAGAATATACAATAACCGTCTTCTCTGAAAATAAGACGGGACTGCTCGCAAGAGTTGTTTCCATCTTCACTAGAAGGCACATCAATATCGAAAGCTTAACCACTTCTAAATCCTCTATTGCAGGTATTCATCGCTTTACCATTGTAATAGAAGTTACAGAAGAAATGGTTAAAAAACTTGTGGCCCAACTAGAAAAACAGGTAGATATCATCAAAGCTTTTCATTATGAAGCGAATGAAATTGTATATCAAGAAGTAGCCCTTTATAAAGTGCCCACCCAAGTCTTTTCAAATGGTACCCGTGTAGAAACATTGGTCCGCAAACACAATGCCCGAATTCTAGAAATAGAACAAGAGTATATCGTGATAGAAAAAACAGGTCATATGCATGAAACAGAAGCACTACTGAAAGAACTAGAAAAAATTGGAATTTACGAGTTTGTCCGTTCAGGGCGCGTAGCCATTGTAAAACCAATGGAACGACTCAATAATTACTTAAAATCATTAGAAGCACAAGCTTCCAATGTCATATAAATGAAAAACCTCCTGAACTTATTTTTACATTCAGGAGGTTTTCTTATTGATCCAGAAATAAACTGCCCTGCACATATCCATTACCTCAACCTAAAAAGGCCTACCGCCTTCATGGCTATTTTCCAAGGTAGTTCTGAGGGCTAATCGCCTTCAATTCGTTCTTAATGGCATCACTTACCGCCAAACCGTCAATAAATTCATGAATATCTTCTTTTTTTACCACTGCCTTTCCTCTTGTCAAAGCCTTCAGCGCTTCGTAAGGCTGATCGTAACCTTCTCTTCTTAAGATATTTTGAATTGCTTCCGCAGATACCATCCAGTTGCTTTCTAAATCAGCATCTAGTTTGGTTTCATTTAGCAGCAGTTTACCTAAGCCTTTTTTAATCGCTTTAAAAGCAATAATCGTATGCGCGAAAGGAACACCAATATTACGAAGCACAGTGCTATCTGTCAGGTCTCGCTGCAAGCGTGAAACAGGCAATTTATCAGCTAAATGGGTAAAAATGGCATTGGCTAATCCTAAGTTGCCCTCCGCATTTTCAAAATCAATCGGATTTACTTTATGTGGCATGGCTGAAGATCCTACCTCACCCGCTACTACTTTTTGACGAAAGTATTCCATAGAAATATAAGTCCAAATATCACGTGCCAAATCAATTAGAATAGTATTAATCCGCTTCATAGCTTGAAACAAGGCAGCTAGATGATCATAATGCTCTATCTGAGTAGTTGGATAAGAACGTACCAAGCCTAGTCTTTCTTCCACAAATTGCTGACTAAATGCATGCCAATCTACTTTGGGATAAGAAACGTAATGTGCATTTAGATTACCTGTCGCACCACCAAATTTTGCACTATGCGGTAGCTGCTGTAATAGAGCCAATTGGTTTTCTAAACGCACTACAAATACATGGAATTCCTTACCTAAGGTAGTAGGAGACGCTGGCTGACCATGTGTACGGGCCAACATCGGAATACCTTTGTAAGCTTCCGCTAATCCTTTTAAGTCTGACAATAAACTTTCAAGTGTAGGCAGGTATGACTTCGAAACAGCATGCTGTAAAGACAAAGGAACAGCAGTATTATTGATATCTTGAGACGTTAATCCAAAATGGATAAACTCCTTGTATTTGCCCAAACCTAGATGATCAAATGCTTCCTTGATGTAATATTCTACTGCTTTAACATCGTGATTGGTAATGCCTTCAATGTCTTTCACCTTCTGCGCCTCCGCTACATCAAATTGGTTGGTCAGTCGAATCAAATCATCATAACGTTCCTTCGGAAAATCCGCTAATTGAGGTACAGGTAATTCACATAAAGCAATAAAGTATTGAATTTCAACGTATAACCTATACTTTATTAAAGCATATTCAGAAAAGAAATGCTCTAAATCAGCCACTTTTGATGCATAACGCCCGTCAATCGGAGAAACCGCAGTTAACATATTAAATCAAAGCTTTTATTAAAAATGGCAAATGTACTACTTTGTTAAGTTAGTTCGTACTTTTTGCTATGAAGTAATTTTCAATTTTCCTTTTTATTCCTTTATTTTCCTTAAAATAATACGCTGGCTCTCAATAAATTCGTTTGCTTGGACGCTAATCAAATACATGCCGGCAGCAAATGCGGCACCATCCCATTTAAAATTATGTCGACCAGAATCAAGCATCCCCGAATAAATTTCACTCACTACCCTACCATTAATATCCAAAATATTTATAGATATTGATTCCTCCTCTTTTAGTGCTATGTCAAACTGTATTTCTTTAGAAAATGGATTAGGAAACGCCCGTCCTAATTTCTTTGTTCTAGGTACAATAATTTCAACTGATTCTATATTGGAGTAAGTATAATCTTGGTTATAATCTATTTGGCGTAAGCGAAAAGAATGAGTACCTTCCTGCAAATCACTAACCTTAAATTCATAGGTCTGAACTTCCGATGTGGTACCTTGTCCCTCCACAAAACCTATTTCAACAAAACGCTGATCAATATACCGTTCAATGGAAAATCCCATATTATCTATTTCATTCAACGTTCTCCATTGTAAAAAAGCATTATTTTCTTCAGATCTTACCTCAAAAGACAACCACTCTACCGGCAATGCAGCTGCAAAACTTTGCAGCTCTTCTATATAAATTTGCCAACGACCATCCTCTCCACCAAATACAGTTCCATTAGTATTGGCTGCGGGTTGAAAAACCCAAAAATCATCATCAGAAGGATCCAATGCCATCCGTCCATAGTCCCCCCACCTATTGGATGAACCACCAAATGTCCTTACATAATCATCTTTTCCCGACTGAATCTCAGTAGATCCACTTAATGCACCAGATGCTCCATCAATAGAAATTGCATATGCCCCAGCATGGATAGAAGAAGCACTGGCACAAAAACTAATGGCAGCGTTGCCCGAAGAGTTAACCGCAACAGATGGAAAAAAAGTATGGGTATCTGACGCAATATCTTCCCCTCCTATTTCGCCACTCAAATTCGTACTTACACTGGCAGCACCATCTGCATTAAATTGGAAATAATAAGCTGTCGCCTCCCCGCTATTATCTCCTAACGAAGGCATAATACTCGTTGTCACCCATAGTTTATCATTGTGCCATACTGCATTTAAGGTTCTCCTATCATTCGTTTCTATTCCAGTAGCATTTCCTAATTGAGGTGCATCGATCATACCAGCAGACGTATCATCAAAATCACCAACATTCAGTAATTGACGAGAAAACGTAGGCGAAGAAAGAGGGTTGGTGATTTCATAAAACTCAAAAAATTCTTGAGTCCCATTGCTTAATCCACTATAAGTAACTAACCAAGTTCCCATATTAGTCGGTGGGGTGCCAAATGTATGAGCTGGTTGGAGCGTCCCATTAAATCCTGCCCCACCCTCAGTCGCTGGATGATAAAAATCAAAATTAGAATTGGTCGATGGATCATCGTCTGCTGATGTAGTTCCACTATAAATGCCGCCACTCAGCCCTTTATCAATGATTAATACATGCGACTGACCACAAGAAGCATTATTACTAAATCGAAAATAATTGCCTGTCACATAAATTGCTTGCTCATCAACAGCAAAACCAGGATAATCAAACCAACAAGTGTTAGAAGATATCGTTTTCTTTGCATCAATTGCCTGATAGTACCAAGTACCTGTCGGATCAGCTGTAGCCGAAACCGCCAATAAAATACGAGACGTATCTGGTGAAGTAGTCTTAACCAAGGTTATGGCAACGAAGCGATTTTCATACTGATCCCAGAGTATTTTGGGGTCAAAGGAGTCATTTTCTGGCGCAAGGCTAGCATAAAAATCCTCTAACTCCTGAGGAAAGCCTGAAACGCTAGCGCCTGCCTTCGTATGACAGTCAATAGAAGTATTCACCACATGACATAAATGCGTGGTGCCCACCGCTCCCGAAGGATCAGGAGGAATATGATAAAAGCCAGAAAGTGATGCATCCGTATCAAAATCTAAACCACTAATAGAAACACCAGTCAATATAGGCAGATCTTCATCTGCAATAATAATCTTCTTCTCCAACCAATTTCCATAAGTTTCAACTAATGGAACACCTATTTCTAGTTCGTCCTCTCCCTCTTCAGGTAATGCCTTTTCTATAAACATCCAAATCGAACCATCAGATCTTACCAAAGGATCATCCTCTGTTATCGGTTCCATTTTACTGTCCAGTAAAAAACCATTATATTCTTCTACACTAATAATGATGGTATCCAATTCTGCCTCAAATTTATCAACAGCTAAACTTGGCACACTGTTATTTTCAATCTGCCCACATATTGGTAGACTCAGTAAGGTCAGTATCGTAAAAACAAATAAGGTTTTTAAAGTATGGTTTAACATAAGTAATAATTTCAAAATAAACTGCAATTAATATTGGATGAATGATTTTTTGCTGAAGTTATTTAAAATAGAAAGAGCTTAAACACCGATAAAAAACTACATGTAAGTCTAATGCATACAATCAGAGCTAAAATCAAAGTAGTTGATAATCAACATATTGCCCGTAGCTAGTAAGATGTATTTTTAAACAATTTCCTTAGGTCGATACTTAATATTGATAAAATTATAACACTTCTGATGTAAATACCACCTTTTAGTGTATGCTTAAATTTTATTAAAAGGGATAATCACCGATTTGAGCCTGCCTGCTGGCAAAGGCAGGGTTTTGGCTAAAATTTTTGATGGAGCTTAGCGAGATTAGTGACTGATCCAATCTGATGCCATAGTTCTCAAAACTTTGGTTTCCAGACCATATAAAATTTAAACATGCTCGTATTATAAGCAGTAGTTTGTTACAAAAAAATGTTTTTATTTCTGGGTGTGTGGATCGTAACTTTAATTTATAAAAATTTTAAAATATATCCAATAAAAAGAAGGCCAACTTGAATACACTGTTCGATAATATACTTTAGTTTAAAAAACTTTTAATAGGAAGCATATATCGATAGGTGTCTGTCTAACTACTTGGATATAAACTTGAAGTGTCGTGACACAATATACTCATTTCCGAGGAGCTCCCTTTTATTTGATCAAAATCCTAAAGTTGAGCTAAGGATAAGGAATATTTTTTCATTATTTTGAGGATAAGTAACTGTAGTCGAGCCTCCTTGCACCAATTAGGAGATCCATCCATCTGCTTTTCTTTATAATAAATAAATCATGGTCAATATCTCTTAAATGCTTTCCTTCTTGCTTACGCAAACGCTGATCTTTCAATAAGATAGCAGATTTGATGATTGGAAACTTTAAACGGACATATAATCGACTCATTTTAAGGAATGATAAATAATGCTGATATGCTGTGTATACTCTAGTGTAAGCGATACCGATTCCCGACAATAGGATGATCCAAAGCGGGAAAAAACTGCCCATTTGAACCCAGCAAAAGACAGAAAGAATCGCCAAGCTAAATAAAGCAAGCTGAGCATTTTGCCATTCCCTTCTCCATCTTGTTTGCTGGCCAGCCAACTCCCTTTTTAATTGCAGGGTGTCTCTACAAAAAGCATAATAAATAGCTTGTTCATAGGTATTAAGCATCAGCCTGGCCTGGCCATCCAAAAAAGAAGCACTCAATTGCTTATTTCTCTGTCTTTGAACATAACGTTCTGATCGCTTATTTGCTGTTATACTTTCAAGGCTTGGCTTAATATCTTGTACGGTTTGATTCCAATATTCATCAATAGCTGCTAAAGATGACTCTGCAACATTTCCGCTAAATTCGTTTTTGAATTGATCATCCAGCAATAAATCACTAAATTTTCTACTCTCTGCTTTCGCAAAATCTTCTGAAGCTTCGATTTGTGCCATTTTCTCTGCCACAACCTCCAGCTTTTCTAGAGTAGGAGAATACTGAATATACATCAAATATCCCCTCATATTAGCTACCCGTTCAACAATATCCCAAAGATGTGCTTCCTTTAATCCATCCCTTTTTTGGGCTGCTTCCGCATAAAACGAAGCATTTGGATAGCTTCTACAAAAGGTAGCATATAATTCCTTTGTATTCCAAGTCTTTACCTGCTCCCATGCCTCATGCATCTTTTTATCCGCCTCTTGCACTTGAACCAACACCTGTTCAACTTCATTATATACCTCATTTAAAGCATCGTTCAAATGTTTCCATTTAGGGTCTTCTAAGTAAGAATTTATTGGAAATTGTAACGTTTTTTCAATCAATCCTATTTTGCAAATAAAAGGAGCTACTTTAATACTAATCACTTTTGCCTGGCCCTTGTGGTGTGCCCGCACTAATTTGGTTCTAATCGTATAATTTTCTTCTAATGCATTGATCAACCCCATACTCGTGATTAAGAAAATAACATCTGCATTTTTTAATGATCTATCCAAATGGTTATCATATTGCTTGCTAAGTTCCCAGCTTTCTATTTGCTGCAAGTAGTATTTTTGAAAATAACGAAAGTGAGCTTTTAATTTTTGGCTATATTGCCGATCTGACGATTGAGGAGCAAAAAGAATGATGGCCTTAAGCTTTCTCATGCTTATAATTTGAGATTTTAGTACCATAGTCAATGGTTTTCCTTTTGAATGAATGCTGTAGAAGAAATGAGATATAAACATTTCATTTACAGGAATAAACAATAGACGGAAGACACATCTTCCGCTAATTTTTAACTTAACTTGGTTTGACTATTCTAGATTGATCTCTATTTGTAAGTATTTACAAGCTCATGGCTCAATAATTTACGAGTATTTTGTAAGTATTCTTCGATTGATGCGAGTAAGAATACCAGCTGATATAAACCACTAACGAAAACTAAAACAAAATAATTCCATTAGTCTTTAAAAAATTCAATTGCTGATGACCAATAAAGATATCGCTAGAACTTTTCAATATTTAGGCAACATCATGGAGTTGCATGGAGAGAACAAATTTAAAATTCGTTCTTACCAAAATGCCTATATCACACTTCGCAAATTGGATCAGGCATTAGTGGATATGAA
The DNA here is from genome assembly GCA_022448955.1 of Saprospiraceae bacterium. Lineage (GTDB taxonomy): Bacteria > Bacteroidota > Bacteroidia > Chitinophagales > Saprospiraceae > JALEHC01. Next base: position 12,675 of record JAKVCU010000091.1, on the reverse strand, counting down.
TGATGAAGAAATTGCAGGTATCAAAGGAGTTGGAAAGGCTATTAGTGGAAAAATTCGAGAGTTATTGGACAATGGACAAATGCAGACCTTAGAAAAATATAAGGCCATGACACCTGAAGGGGTCCAAGAAATGCTAAATATTAAAGGATTTGGGCCTAAAAAAATTATGACCGTCTGGAAGGAATTAGAAGTCCAAACTATAGGCGAGCTGTTGTACGCAGTAAATGAAAATCGCCTTGTTGAACTCAAAGGTTTTGGCAAAAAGACACAAGAAGACCTCAAACAGAAACTAGAATATTACCAAAAATCAAAGCATAAATTCCATTATGCCACAATAGAAGAGGAAGCATTAGACCTTATAGAGCTTGTAAAAGAATTACTCCCTGAGGCAAAGGTAGAATGGACTGGAGCCGTCCGAAGAAGATGTAATGAAATCGAGAAAATTGAATTGTTACTTGCAACAGATCAAAAGCTTGACATCCTTTTTGAGAGGGGTATCTTGACAGATTTAAATAAAGAGGAACATAAGATTGAAGCAAATAACCAAAATGAGTATCCAGTATCCATTTATACTTGTGGGAAAGAAGAATTTGGTTCCAAACAGTTCAGATATACAGCAGCAGCTGATTTTATGGAAGCCTTCTTGCAGGCATATCCTTCTATCGATTTTAAAGGTTTAGCCGATGAACAGGCTATTTTTGCAAAAGCAAAGATTGATTACATAGCGCCTGAATTACGAGAACAAGCATGGGCATTAGATTTGGCGAAAGCCCAAAAACTACCAACACTAATTGAAAAGGAAGATATTAAAGGGGTCATCCATACACATACTACTTATAGTGATGGACTGAACACACTAGAAGAGATGGTCGATGCAGCAAAAGAACTTGGCTACCAGTATATAGGTATTACAGACCATTCCAAATCTGCCTTCTACGCCAATGGATTAAAGCCAGATCGAGTATTGGAACAAATACAAGCCATTAATGCATTGAATGCGAAGCTAAATGACTTTACCATCCTAAAAGGTATTGAAAGTGATATCCTAAATGATGGCTCGTTAGACTATGAAGAAGATATTTTAAAGCAATTTGATTTTATCATTGCTTCGGTACACAGCAATCTAAGAATGGATGAGGAAAAGGCCACCAATCGCATCATCAAGGCAGTAGAAAACCCATATACTTCTATCCTTGGCCATCCAACAGGAAGGCTATTACTTTCCCGTCAAGGATATCCAATTGATCATAAAAAGATCATTGATGCATGCGCAGACAATGGCGTTTCCATAGAGCTGAATGCCAACCCTTATCGTTTGGACTTAGATTGGAGTTGGATTCCTTATGCCACTGAAAAAGGTGTCTTAATTTCCATTAACCCAGATGCGCATAGTACGCAAGGTATCTTAGATATTCATTACGGAGTACTTTCTGCAAGAAAAGGAGGTTTAACTAAAGAGCAATGCCTAAATACCTATTCAGTAAGCGATTTTTTAAAGTACTTAAGGCAATAAATCTGTAACAATAAACATTCATATAAAAGATTTACACAGAACAAATCCTTCGACAACTATTATTACTGTAACAACTTGGCCTATTTTCAGCACCTTACCTCAATCGAAATAGCTGCTTTAATGGTAGCTACATAATTATTCGTTTACAAAACCTTTCTTATCTATGTCACATTTTATGTGACATAAAATTCCTGTAAAAATACTAAGTGGCTAAACGAAATTGCTTGTACACATAAAATAGTCGAAAAACATTAAATTACTGATAATCATAAGCGGCTAGTCAAAATTGCTTATATAATAAAATGGCCCCTTCTAAAATTATAAGTAACTGACGGTAAGAAAGTTACGCATGGTTTTTGAAGGGACGCTAAAACCTGTCCGCCTTTGGCTGACACTTTTATTGTAGCCGTTTTCGGCCTTACTGCTTATCTATTTTAGTTTAAAATGTATTACTTTGATTATCAATGATAAAAAAGCATATTCAACTAAAAAAATACAGAATATAAAAAAGGATTTACATCACTAACAAAAACCATAAACCATTAATAAACAATTACTTATCATTAATTTAAATTTTCAACAAATAGCTAACTGCGTCACAAGATCACATCTTGATTCAATTTTTAAAAATTATCTATATGTACCTTGGCTGAGCTTTTATTGTAAAAGCACAAAAATCATAAACAGAATGGGTAACTCAATCATGACCATTCAAAGAGTGACAACACTCTTTGCAATGGTTTTCTTATTTTCAGCAGGTACGTATGCACAAAATTCTTTAACAGATAATGCTACAATTTGGGCATCATCAAGCAATCATTCCGCATGGAAGGTATTAGATAAAGACTTCCAAACCCAATGGATTTCGGAAGCTCCTCTCCCTAATAATTATATAAAACGTCATGATCAAAATATTTTACTCCATCGCAGCGTAAGTAATTCATCCGGCTTAAGTCATCCAGAAAGACTTACCGATGTAAACCTAAATCTTTTAACCACAGTTCATACACAAAACGATAAAGCGTGGCTTAGCTTTAGTTTTGAAACGAAGACTCCAATATTGTTTTTGCATTTGAAGGCAAAAACGAATCAGAATATTGATATTTTTGTCTATAACTCACCGAACGATTCCTTACTGGTCGGACGATACCATGTGCAGAACAATTATCAACTGATCAAATTAAACATTCCTGAAGGGAACTTCGAACAACTAAAGTTAGTTTCCAATGCCTTCTTCCAGCTCTATGAAATAGCTGCCGTGGCAGAATTACCTAAAGAATATGTGGCCCTTGATTTGGGAGAAGAAAAAACGATTGGCGAAATTAAGGTACGCCACTGGACAGGAAATAATACTACTTTAGCAACTGAATTGTATGTGAGCTCCGATTCAATCCATTGGACATTTATCCAAAATTTGGATCCAAACGATCTATCTGTACAAAATATCGTACTACCTGATCCAATTAATGCGCAGTATATAAAAGTTGAACAAACACTCAAAGATGCAGATTATGTAGCTTGTTATGTGTGGGAAATTGAAGTGTATGAATATCAAGAGCATGCAGATAACGGTGATCATGATCAGCAAAGTGTTTCTTGGGATCCACACGCAGGAATAATGCCATCTTACACAGATAATGCGATCATTACTGCTTCCTCTACGACCAATAATTCTTTACCAAATCTTACAGATGCCAATATTCAATCCCAATGGACTTCCAATTATCCACTGCCTAACAATTATTTTTTAAGAGCAGATCAAAACTACCTCATGGGGATTACGCCTAGCAATACCAGTAATATAATCAATCCCGCCTACATTACCGATGGCCATCATGCTACAATAGCATTAGTAAAACTAGAAAATTCCACTGCCGATGTAGAATTACCATTTCCAGCTAATGTACAATTGCAGAAATTACATATCAAAGCGAAAGCTAAGGCTTCAATACAGATTTACAAAGTTGATATCCATGGCACAGAACAATTAATAGGAACTTATGAAACTGAGCATAACTATACCATAAAGGACTTTGGCTCCATAGGAATGGCTGAAAAGATCAAATTGACATCAACGGCTGCCTTTCATTTGTTTGAGGTTGCAGGTATAAAAGATGCACCTAAAGAATGGGTGATAGCAGATTTTGGCGAAAACAAAGAATTAGGTGTAATCAAAACAAGACACTGGGCAGGAAATAATATGGCATCAGCTGTACAACTATTCTATAGTCAAGATGGACAAAATTGGCAGTTTATCAACGATCTAGCCCCTAATGCAATTGGTAGCGTTACCACCATACTCAAACCTGCCGTCCATGCAAGATATATTAAGCTAGAATATACTTTAAATATTCAAGACTATGCAAAAGTCTATGCATGGGAACTCGATGCTTATGATCATCACGGCGAATATGGCAGTATGCCGCCGTGTACACAAAGTGAAATCACCCTTGCTGAACTATTGGGCATTAATACAATTTGGGGATGGGGCTATGAAGAATATGCAGACCAGTTAGAAGCAGGAGAAGGCCCTCATTTACATACAAAATATGCAGACCACACACGCTTTTATCATAATCTAGACTGGGATATCAATGACCCAGATAATCCTGTAGATTTCGATGCTATGGGAAGTGGAAATGGTACAGAAGCAAAATGGTGGCTCAATTGGAATAGAGAATTTCAATCAGTGATAGAAGCTAATATGAAACTATCCAACACGATTAAATTAGACGGATTTACAGATAACCAATGGGACGATCCTTATGGCTCAGCATATGATTATGGATACAAATTTGCCCTTTATTTTGGACCAAGCCATGGAAATGGCCAAGTCCATCAAATAGAAATTGGAAACGAACCTTGGGCCTACCATGCTGATACTTATCGCCAAATTCTACGTGGAATGGCAAATGGTATCAAAGATGCAGATACTAGTGTAAAAATTCTCCCATGTGCCTTACAAGCATTTGATGAACACAGTATTGCAAATACCAACTTTAGTAGCTGGATGGGAGATAAACTCTCTGAAGAAGAAGCCAATTTAATCGATGGCTTAAATGTCCATACCTATAGCTATGCAACCAATGACCAAGGTGAACGCATTGGTATACATCCAGAAGCTATTCAATCAACTATGAGGGAATTATTAAGCACTATTCGCTTTCGGAATACCAATATGCCTGGTAAACCTATCTATCTAACAGAATGGGGCTGGGACTCCGATGGTGGTGGTGAAGATTGTACACACGCAGAGTGTGTAAGTGAGGAAGCAGCTACTGCTTATGCAACAAGAGGTGCATTGATGGCTCTGCGCCTAGGTTTGCAACAAGCCACATGGTATTTTTATGGTAATTTTGGAAACTCCATGAAATGGAGCCGTTCTGGAACAACCAGTTCGAGGGATGCTGGCTTCCAAAAGAAAAGAACTTTCTTTGCCCTAGAAAGTTTAGTGAATCAAATTGGAGATAAATACTTTATTCAAGCTGTGCAAGAAGACGATGCAGCTTGGATATATCTGATGGGTGATGAAGATGGCCACCCAACACATATGGTGGCATGGCGACCTATAAATGGCGACGATTCAAGTACCCTCCATCTTGAATGGCCTACTAACTTTAGCGCTACAGCTGCCATTCAACTTGATGGATATTCCAATTCAGGTAGTCCTATCGATATACCAGCATACATTAATGGCAAGCTGCAACTTAGCTTAAATGCTATGCCTATCATTGTGGAATTAAGCAATATTAGCCAGCTTCCAGCTATAAATCATATCAATACGAATAAAAAAAGTGATAAAATATCAAAGCCGTTAAGCAAAAATGAAGTACATTTGTATAATAAGGACAAAAGTTTTTTTGATCATATTGTTTCTGTTTATCCTAATCCCTCAACAGATCACATCACTGTTGAAAGCAATAGCCAAAGTTCAGAAGCTCAAATTGTACGTATTATCGATTGTTTGGGCAGACAAGTTTACCTAGAATATTTTCCCCCAAACAACGAAATCAAAATAGGAATAAAAAACTTGGGGCTGATGGATGGTAATTATATCCTGCAGTTATCCAATGAGAAAGAACTCTTACATAGTGAAATAATTATCGTAAAAAGTTCTTATTAAACAAATTTACAAAATCATTTGTCCCCCTGATAAACATTTGAGAGATTCAATTACTTGGCCTTTTTTAGATCTACAAATAGATCATTGAATTTCCATTGCACAATTGTGCTGGTCCAATTTGCAAAAGTAAATTGGATCTTCTTTTTTATTAAACTGCTTCTCAAATTAATTATTCGAATAGGAAAAAAGTATAACCCCCATCAAAATCCGTTTGTCTTAAACGATAATAAGAAATGTTCTCAAAAGGAAAAAATCTGTTGTCTCATATGAAAGTAGCTCGGAGTAATTTCCTGCACCATTGATTATTTCAATTTGCTCCCAAGAAATTCCATCTTGCGAACGTTCAATTGTAAAATAGTCATTCTCAATTTCTACTTTAGTTTCCCAGAAAATACAAACTGAAGAAAAATTACACGACGAAGCCTGAAATCGGTTTAGTGTTACAGGAAGATTACTTTGAGATGAGATGGCTATCTGCTGTGCAGCATACCTTTCTGTTTTGGAAGCCTGAGCTATCTTATCTCCAGTATTCCCTGCACTACTCTGGACAAAACTGGCCAACATATTGGAGAGTTGCCCTTCCTGAAAATTTGGACAGAAGTGCCTTCGCCTGTAGCAGAATGATTAATAGAAATAAGGGAAAAAGTGTTTGCATTTAAAATTCGTACTATTCCTACGCACCATTTTGAACTATTAGCTAGTGTAAAAGAATATTTATTTGGCTCATTTGAACGATCCACTTTTGCCTTTTATTGGTTGCCTGTTTCTGTAGCATGAGATGCTATTACCGTTTGTGCAAAGACGGAAGGAAAAAAGAAAGAAGACAAAATAATAAGGATACTTAGGATTGTAGAGGGCTTATATTCATTGTTCATGGTTATTTTGTTGAAGTGTTGTACTGTTCAATTTTAAAATATTGAAAGCAAACACTTCATTCTATTATATTGGCTAAACTGTAGCTTCAGGGATTTTTTTAGAAAACCATCTTTGCCCCATTTAGAAATGTTGAATATCCAAGTAAACCAACTGCTTTCTAAGCATATGAGCTATTTGAAAATCAGGTTTCGAGAATAGCAGATACAATCCGTTTGCAACACTTTAAACCTAAAGAGATCTACTTATTCTTGTTATTTGATATGTTTCGAAGGTTCTCTAATAAAAAAAGGTGGTGGAATAAACATTTGCAAGGAATTTGTCTTTATATTCGTGTTAACAACTCATTAACAAGAATTGGAAACGCATTAACACGCAATTGAAAATTGTTTCCTAATTTTGTCCTCGTCATTAATAATCAATGGCAATAAAGAATTAATTATCAATAGTTTAATCTAAAATCACATTACATGCTTAAGCAAGTAAAAATCGGATTTATGGCACTTTTAGCAGTTGCTTTTTTAGCAAGCTGCCAAAGCGCTAACAATGATGCTCGCGATGCTGCTCGTACAGCAGTAGAACAACAAGCACCTGTTCAACCAGCTAACACTTCTCAAGCTCAACAAGCAACTCAAGCTGAGCCTGCAGTACCTGCTGGACCAACAACTGAAATGACATTTGCTGAAACAACATTCGACTTTGGTACCATTACTGAAGGTGAAAAAGTTGCTCACACTTATTCTTTCACTAATACAGGTAACGAGCCTCTAATCCTTAGCAATGCTAAAGGTAGCTGTGGATGTACCGTTCCTAAATGGCCAAGAGAGCCTATCGCTCCAGGACAGAGTGCAGAAATCACGGTAGAGTTCAACTCTAAAAACAAGAAAGGTAAGCGTAACCAAAAAGTTACAGTCACTGCTAACACAAACCCACCACAAACCTTCATCTACCTTACAGGTGATGTAGCTGCTGGTGAAGGTGCTCCTGCAGTTAACCAATAATCATCAGATTATTTATCTGAAAAGCCGCTGGAAGATATTCTTTCAGGGGCTTTTTTTCTACAACAATCTTATTAATTTGGCTGTCTTGTAGGTGAATAATCATTAAATTATGAAGAACTACTTATCGCTGATTAAGTTTAGTCATACCATCTTTGCATTGCCTTTTGCGCTTCTAGGGTTCTTCTTGGGGACTTTGGAGACAGGTCAGGGCTTTAGTCTAGGCTTGCTTGCACTGGTATTGATGTGTATGGTATTTGCAAGATCTGCGGCGATGGCTTTCAATCGTTATTTAGATAGAGACATTGATGAGGCTAATCCAAGAACCAAAACTAGAGAAATTCCTGCTGGTATTATTTCACCACAGTCTGCTCTTCTTTTTGTTGTGATCAACTGTTTTTTATTCGTTGCTACAACTTGGTTTATTAATCCCCTGTGCTTTTATCTTTCTCCCCTGGCTTTATCTGTCATTCTTGGCTATAGCTATACCAAACGTTTTACCTTCCTTTGCCATTTTGTATTAGGCCTAGGTTTGGGCTTGGCACCTATTGGTGCATACTTGGCTGTAGGAGGTGGCTTTGACCTAATTCCTCTACTCTATTCCGTCGCTGTTTTGCTTTGGGTATCTGGATTTGATATTATTTATGCATTACAGGATGAGGAATTTGATCGTTCGCTTTCGCTAAATTCTGTGCCAGTCAAGTTAGGAAAGCCCAAGGCACTTCGTTTGTCTGCTATTCTTCATTTATTTTGCGGAAGCATAATCATATATGCTAGTTATGCCTTAATGACCACCTACCCTGACTTTTTATGGCTGCATTGGACCGCAGCAGTACTTTTTATCGCACTTTTAATTTATCAGCATACATTGGTGAAGCCAAATGATTTGAGTAAGGTCGATTTAGCTTTTTTTACAACTAATGGAATTGCAAGTCTATTATTTGGAAGTTTAGTAATCTTGGACTTATTTATTTAACCACTCTGATCTTTGGGTATAGATAGAAAGGCTAAAAAATTGGTAGCATGCGATTTTTCGTTATCAATAATCTACTTCAAATGGCTCTCCTGAATATAAAAACAGTACAGTACCATCTATCCGACCTAAAATATGCCTAAGTACACTATAATTTAAGTTTACTGCAATTTTTAAGCAGCTGGTTTTTGCTCAGCTTAAGGCGAGTACGCCAGGCAGAGCTGAGTAAAAATATGCCTTCAAAATGCAAAGTAATTTAGATTACTATGTGCATAGCACTAGTCCAGCATGATTTATCAGAGCCTAACTATTGAGTAGTTTGCCAGAGACCATGCCTGCCAGCAGGCTGGAATTAGTACAATGAAATTTCAGCCACAGTTTACATTCGCTCAAAAATCATGCGTAACTTTCCTGTCGTCGGTTACTTATAATTTTCGAAGAGACCATTTGATTATGCAAGCAATTTTGACTAGCCGCTTACGACCTATTTTAGCATAAATCAGGTAATTTACATTACAAATGACTCAAATAAGGAAGATTAAGACTTAATAATACAGACGAAAAGCTTTAAATTGAAAAAGCCAATAATTGCAATTCCAACTAATTAACAAATAAACAAACGCAAAATGAACATTACCGCGCTCAAATTCATTCCCACTATTATCTTTCTTATTTTCCTGAATTATGCCAATGCTCAATTGATTGATGCTGAAAGAAATGGATTTACTTGGATTACCACTGAAAATGTGAGCGATCAAAGCTTTGGTTCAGGTTACACACTCTACAGTGCTGCTTGGCCAATATTCAAGAACTATCCAGGACCACATAGGTTCCAAATGGGACTTGCAGGATGCTGGCTGACTACCCAACGGACAGGTGAAGAGCCTGATCAATTTTATACCACTATTGAAGGAGGACTAGGCTGGTGGCATGACACCAGATTTGGTACAAGTATACCCAAATTTATTATGGGTGGTGTTTCCCAAAATTTTTATGCTTGGGCCAATGGACCTGGTGCTGGAAGAAGTAATATGCTACCCAATGGCCAAAGAGATTGGAGTACCCCTGGCGGAAAATATGGAGTCGCCCAATTATCTAATAGATTATTATGGGCTCCTGATGGTTTAAACATGGCCCAAAGTTTGAATGGCGAAATGCTAGGCTATGGCTACCTTCCATTACCTCTAACAGACCCCATGCAACAAACCGCTGGCCAAGATATTGAAACGGGTAATCAATGCTGGACCTTGTTCCTAAATACGACTAACTTTAAAGGACCTGCGACCTTTTTCTTACCTACTTTCTGGACAGAACCCGTTTTGGAGGACCCCTCTCTAGAAGGCTTATTCTTAGATTCTAGACCTTCCGATCCTAATATTGGTTTCGGAATCGAACATGCTGGATCACCAGCACTCATTGCTGAGGATGAAAATGGAACCCCCTTTGCTAAAATAGAACGACTACAATTCCCACTTAGTAATGAGGATAACTCTATGCTGCTAAATCAAATCACCGTCTATTCTCAAGAAGCCTTATGGAATGACATGTCCGATTGGTTTAATGGAGGCCCTGCTGTTCAAGCTGAAGCCTTTTCAAACGGAACCTATGATGTTTCTTTTACCAATAATGGCGGATCAATGGTTGGTCGAATTGCAAGCAATAGTCTGAACCAAAATATTGAACTGAATTATATGGATAATATGCAGTTCACTTCTAATGTAATGGGATTTGAATTTGACCTCAATACGGTTTATGAAAAAGATGACCTTTTCCAATTACCAGAATACTTCAAACTAGAGTCAGATAATAAATGGCATCCTGTAAATGAAGATGCTATACCATCCTCTACCAATTTATTAACTGCTGATGTGCCTACCACTTCAAGAACAGAAATCACATACCTGACCCCACTTGATCCAGATTGCCAATGGCAAGACCCTAATGGACCATGGAACAGTCCAGGGCCTGTGGCAGGCCCTTTTAAAGCAGAATTAGGCGATGGTAGTACACTCACCTACTACTGGTATCGCTTTGTAGACCAGCCAGCCATTGTTCATGCTAATCTTCCGGAAAATATCCGTGAAGCTTTGCAAGATCGAGTAGAACGCATTCATGCTAATTGGAGCCATACGGATGAATATATGGCAGCTCCCGATATCGGAGAAATAGCGACACTCGATCCCAAAACAATCGTTCAACCACCCGCAGGCCTAGAAATTGGATACGTTCCCATCGTTACTAGACAAGAAAAGTCATCGAGTAAAGTGAGGGTTTTTGTTCTTGCAGGTCAGTCTAATATGGAAGGATATGGTACCATCAACGATCCAGAAAATGATCCAGGTAGTTTGGTCGATGTCATTCAAAATGACCTAGATGGAGATTGGTCAAAAATTGGTCAAGTGAATGATTGGAATGTATTGGAAGATGCTTTCTTGTATTTTGATAAAAATGGCGAAACGATTAAAAGTAATATTACTGTAGGCCAGGGTGCCTATTCTGATTTGATTGGCCCAGAACTAATGTTTGCCCACCAACTAGATGAATATTATGATGATCCCGTTTTAATCATCAAAACAGCTTGGGGAGGTAAAAATCTAGCTGTTGATTTCCGTCCACCTTCTGCTGGAGGCACAACAGGAGAATATTACAATGAAATGATCCAAATCGTACAGGATGTTACCCAGAATCTAGGAACAGAATTTCCAGAGATAGGAATTACAGATTTTGAGATTTCTGGCTTCGCTTGGTTCCAAGGTTGGAATGATGGTGAAACCAATGATTTTTTAAATGAATATGAAAGTAACCTTGATCACCTCGTAAATGATGTTAGAAGTGACTTTGGTAATCCTCGCCTTCCCGTCGTTATTGCTAATTCTGGCCATGGTGGATATACCATTAGCAATGATCTATGGGTACAGCGTATGCAAACTATAGTATCCGTTGCCCAAGAAAATGTAGGCTGCAATGATACGATTTATGGTGGCAGAGTAGGATTTGTGGATACTAAGGGCTATTACCTAGATGCTGCCGATTCTCCTGCGGATGCTATTCATCATTTCCACAATAATGCTCTTACATTTTTAAATATTGGAAAAGATCTTGGTGATGAAATGATCTTAGCAATCAATGATATGGCTTTTTGCTATGGTGATTGTGAGCAGCAAGTATCGCCGGGTATCGTATCTATAGGCAATAGAGTTTGGAATGATTTAAATATGAATGGAATAAATGAACCTGATGAGCCAGGTATACCAGGCGTATCTGTTGTTCTATGGAGTGATCCTGATGGAGATGGCATACCCGATTGGCAAGGTTTTAGTGGTGTTCAAGTAACTGATGAGGAAGGATATTATCGATTTTCTGGCTTAGAACCCGGAAACTATACCGTCTTCGTTTGGCAAGTTGATAATTGGGAAGAAGGTCAGCCCCTACATGGCTTCCAATCTACCAATGGCTTCGTAGCGGATGCAGATAATGATATAGATTTTGATAATAATGGATTTGGCGCACCTTTCACAGATATTATGTCTGGTATTGTTACCTTAACACTGGACGGGGAGCCACTCAATGATGGCGACCCCTTTAACTGTTATTTTGATTATGATGCCAGTGGTAATAATACAATTGATTTTGGCTTTTTTAACCCTGACGTTACTTCGGTAGATCAAGTTACGAATCAAAATGGGCTTAAAATTTTTCCTAATCCTACAAATGACAAATTTACCATCGAAGGCAATTTGGCTCAATATCAAATAGAATTATCGGATACTGTAGGTAGAAGTCTTAGAAGTATCAATACCAATGAATCTAGTCATACCATTGATATTTCAACTTTACCGAAAGGTCTTTACATATTGAAAATTAAGAACAAGAACAATGAGTTGATCGAAATCAAAAAAGTGATTAAGCAATAAATTATTTTGTTTTTATTGAAAACTCCAAGCTTTTAGAATTTCAGCTTGGAGTTTTCATTGAATACCTTAACTATCTGACATTATCCTTTCTTAGTTATTTTTAAAATAGGTATTTGTATTATCGCCTATACTTTGTTCAAACTTTATAGTTTCATAACTTAAGCAGTTAGGCTAGAAACTGTCAGCCTATGGCTGAAATTGGTATAATAATTTCTTTTAGTCCCTTCTAAAATCGTGCGTAACTTTCCTATCGTCAGTTACTTACTATTTTTGAGCTGACG
>JAKVCU010000090.1 GCA_022448955.1 Saprospiraceae bacterium | reverse complement strand
GAGCTAAATAACCGATCCAATCGGACGCCATAGTTCTCAAAGCTTTGGTTTTCAGGCAGTAGAAAATTTAAATATGCTCTTAGATAAAACCAAAGATTACGATTTTAGCTGTGGCTAAAAGAGTATTTCTTGAATGAATGATTAACAAATTAGGAGTAGAATAGGAAAGGAATAAATTCCAATTACGCTCTTAAAAAGTGAATAGGGTAGAGGGCAAAGAAAAGCATTTAAATAAGTTCGAAGTTAAAATAGATAATAGATGAGAGACATTGTAATTCTTTTGCTGCTTGGCGTTTTCATGTGGAACTGTGGAGGGGAACAAAAGGCCAGCCAAGTAGAATTTAATACTAATTATCAAAAGGATATGGCTAATCCTGAACGCTTTCACCAAACAATGAAGCAATTAACGGATATTATTGTACATGATATCTTTTCGCCACCAGTGGCGAGTAGGATTTATGCTTATCCAAGTATTGCTGCTTATGAGGCAATCGTCCACGATCATCCTGAATATCAAACGCTTGCTGATCAATTGACGGATCTGGATCCACTGCCACAACCAAAGGTGGATGAGGAGTATTGTTTCCCATTGGCCAGCTTGCAAGCATTTATGCTTACTGCCAAAACTTTTATCTTCTCAGAGGATAAAATGGAAAAATACCAAAGCATCTTGATGCAAGAGGTAGACTCCCTCAATTTGCCTAAAGAGGTGAAAGAACGTTCTATTGCCTTTGGAAATGAAGTGGCTAAGCATATCTTGGCTTGGGCGGATACAGATAATTACAAAGAAACAAGGACGTTCCCAAAATATTCCATTAATGACGATCCGGGAAAGTGGAAACCAACACCGCCTTCTTATATGGATGGGATAGAACCTCACTGGCGCGAAATTCGTCCATTTGTATTGGATTCTGCTACGCAGTTCGTCCCGCTTCCACCAACGGAGTTTAGTACGGATAAGCGTTCGAAATTCTTTAAAGAAACAATGGAAGTGTATGAGGCTTTAGAGCAAGATACAGACGATCGTGTTGCTATTGCTCAATTCTGGGATTGCAACCCTTATACTTCTCATACTTATGGCCACGTGATGTATGCAACAAAGAAGATTACGCCTGGAGGCCACTGGATTGGAATTACCCAGATTGCTTGCAAGCAAGCAGATGCAGATTTTATGAGGACTGTTCAGGCATATGCTCTGACTTCTATCGCTTTGGCAGATGGTTTTATTAGCTGTTGGGATGAGAAATATCGTTCAAAATTGGTGCGACCAGAAACTTATATCAATGAACATATTGATGAAGATTGGGCACCAATTCTTCAGACTCCGCCCTTTCCTGAACATACCAGTGGCCATAGTGTGATTTCAAGAGCTGCTGCAGTAGTGTTAAGCTCACTATTTGGCGAAAGTTTTGCGTTTGAAGATACAACAGAGCTGGAGTATGGCCTACCAATGAGAGCCTATGATTCATTCATTCAAGCATCTGAAGAAGCTGCTGTAAGTCGCCTTTATGGAGGAATTCATTATCGCCCTGCTATTGATTATGGCGTTCAGCAAGGAGATGAGGTAGGAACATTTATTATAGAAAACATACAGATGAAATCGCAATTGGGAAGTAAGTAATAACAAGCTGCTTTTAAGCGGATCACTAAGAGACATATTCATATTTAAAGTGAATATGTCTTTTTTATTGCATCTACTTTCCACTTTACTTAAAATGCTAAAGTCGAATTATTTATAAATCAGACATGATCTAAGAAAACGGCATGCTGTTCTTGTTTTAGTATAATTGTGGTGAATTTGTATCTTGTCTACTAAGAACATCCAAATTATGCTAGGAAAAAAGCTTGGGCTATTCTTGGGCCCTATACTCTTCATCATTATCTTATTATCACCAGTGCCGGATGCACTTACACCTGAAGCTTGGAAAGTGATTGCCTTGGCAGTTTTAATGTTAGTCTGGTGGGTGACAGAAGCCGTACCATTGGCTGTTACTTCTCTACTGCCTATTATTTGCTTGCCCTTATTAGGGGTGCTTGGACGAAAAGCTGCAGCAGCACCTTATGCTAATCCTGTGGTTTTCTTGTTTATGGGGGGCTTTATGATTGCCTTGGCAATGGAACGATGGAATTTACATCGTCGAATAGCATTAAATATCGTCCGTATTACAGGGACTAATGCCAATGGAATTATACTAGGGTTTATGTTAGCGACAGCTGCTTTAAGTATGTGGATTAGTAATACAGCAACAACCGTAATGATGCTACCCATTGCCTTATCAGTCATTGATTTGCTGAAAAGCTCTAATGAAAACTTACCAAAAAAAGGGGTTCGCCATTTTGCTTTGGCCTTAATGTTGGGTATAGCCTATTCCGCCAATATTGGTGGCACTGCAACCATTATAGGTACCCCACCAAATGTTGTTTTCAGTGGATTTATCCGAGAAACTTATGATTTAGAAGTAAGCTTTGCTACTTGGATGGCTTTTGGCGTTCCCTTTGCCATCCTTCTTATTGGATTAACTTATCTATTTATTGTAAAATGGTTATATCCTAATCAACTAGGTGATTTTGAAGGGGCACAAGAACTCATTGAAAAAGAAGTACATGCACTAGGCAAGATATCAAATGCAGAAAAAAAGGTCTTAATAGTATTTGTATCGACTGCTCTGTTGTGGATGTTCCGATCTCGTATAGTTAAATTAATTCCTGCGCTTCCGCTAAATGATGAAGGTATTGCCTTAGTAGCAACTGTTGCTTTATTTGTGATTCCATTAGACTTTAAGAATGGTAGATTTTTGATGGAATGGAAAGATACCGCAAAGCTCCCTTGGGGTATTTTGCTTTTATTTGGAGGAGGCTTAAGTCTAGCAAATGCATTAGCAGAAACTGGGCTCATCGATTTGATTGGAGCCCAATTTAAAGGCCTAGATAATGTAGGACTTTTAGTAATTTTAGGTCTTACAGCTGTTTCTCTCTTCCTTACGGAGATTATGTCAAATGTGGCCTTAGTTACCATTTTTCTACCTGTTGTAGGAGCTATAGCCGTAGGCATGGGGATTGATCCACTTTTAATTTGCATTCCGGTTACCTTAGCTGCAAGCTGCGCTTTTATGCTGCCCATGTCAACTCCTCCAAATGCCATTGTCTTTGCAAGTGGACATTTGAAAGTAGCAGAAATGGTGCGAGCCGGTATCGTTTTGAATATCATCTCTATCCTCTTTATTGCTATATTGGCTCATTATATTTTAGGACTATTGATTTAAAAAAGGAGTATGGTAAGTCTGCTGAAGATAAAGAATATGGTTTGTCGGCATTGCATAGAAGCACTTTTAGACATTTGTAAAGTACTAGAACTTGAGGTGAAATCCATTAAGTTAGGAGAATTGGAGGTGGTGGCAAGTCCAGACCAAATTGATTATCCAAGACTAAAAAAAATGTTGAAAGAAAATGGATTTGAACTCCTAGAGCATAAAGATCATCAGCTGATAGAAAGGATTAAGCAAAAGGTGATACAAATGGTGAGAGGAGAAGAGGAAATCGGGCTGAAAAATTCTGCATTTTTGGAGTCAGAATTGAATCTTCCTTATGCGCAAATGAGTCGTACTTTCTCCAAACATGAACATTTAACTATTGAACGTTATATCATTCTCCAAAAAATAGAAAGAGTTAAAGAACTTATTTCCTACGATGAAAAAACATTGAGTGAAATTGCTTTTCAATTGGGGTATAGTAGCCTCCAACACCTATCCAATCAATTTAAATCTGTTACAGGAATGTCGGTTAGTCAATTTAAAAAGTTGGATGATAAGTTTCGAAAAGGGATTAATGAAGTATAGCATGTAAATAAACAAACGAAGAACATGTCAAAACTAATCAAGAAAATTAACCTCTATGGTCTTACCATGATTGCTGTAGGTGGTTGTATCGGTTCAGGAATTTTTGTCACGCCTTATCAAGTGGCAGAAGCTGTGCCAAATGGTACTTTCATACTAGCAGTATGGGGGCTTGGAGGACTGATTGCGCTGACTGGCGCACTGACGTTTGCCGAGTTAGGTGGAATGTTTCCAAAAGCTGGAGGGGTGTATGTGTTCTTGAAGGAAGCTTATGGTGATTTAGTAGGTTTCCTCTATGGTTGGGGTATTCTTTTAGTTATTAATACAGGAGCTTTGGCTGCTCTAGGAATGGCTTTGGCAGAATATTTGACTTACTTTTTTCCCCTTTCGGAAATAGGGAAGGTAGTAGTAGCTATTATAGTAATTGTTATTTTGACAACCATCAATATCTTTGGTGTAAGGTCTAGCCAAATTTTAGCTAATGTATTTACAGGTCTAAAATTATTGGCCATTGGTGCTATAATCTTGACTGGAATAATATTTTTCGAACCAAGCCAAGCAGCTATTACTAGCGAATGGGTAGGGCCGAAGCCAGATAATTTGTTTAGTGCCTTTCTTTTAGCTTTAGTGGGGGTACTTTGGTCTTTCGGCGGCTGGCATCATGCCAGCTATTTGGCAGCAGAAACGATAAACGCCAAAAAGACCGTGCCACGTGCAATGATCTTGGGAACCCTCATTGTTACAATAACCTACGTTTTAGTGAATTGGGCCTATATGTTACTATTGCCAATTGATGAAATTGCTGGAACAAGAAGAGTGGCAGGAGATGCAATCGGGAGTATCTTTACTTATGGAGGACAAGCTGTTGCAATAGCCATTGGAATTTCCATCTTTGGTACCATTGGAATTTATACAATGTCTGCTCCCCGAATATACTTTGCTATGGCAGAAGATAAAATCTTTTTCCAAGCACTGAGTAAAGTCCATCCAAAGTATAAAACCCCAATGAATGCAATGATTGTGCAATCTATTTGGGCCATTTTCTTATTGGGTTTTTGGGGGACTTTCCATGATTTAATCACCTACGTTACTTTTCTTGATATTGCCTTTATGGCCATGGCAGGCTTAAGTGTTTTTATTTTCCGTAGAAAGTATCCTAATATGGAGCGACCTTATAAAGTCATTGCTTATCCTATAATACCACTCATTTTCACAGGTATTTCAACGGCCTTTGTGGTCAACACCCTTATTCAACAACCTAAACAAGCCTGGGCTGGACTTATTTTGCTGGGGCTCGGTACCATCGTTTTTCAATATTTTAAAGGACAAAAATATAAGTAACATCTCCTAATATGTCATAAGTCCTAAACAGTTTGGTCGCTTATTCTTACACGGCTATCAAGAAAGGATAGATACAGTGGGTGATCTGAGTCGCAAATTGGGAAAAGAGCTATTTTTTATCCGCAGTATCATCAAGGAATAGTCATTTTTTTAGGGAAAGTTGTTCAAGTTATGACTACTTCTTAACTTAACACCCCTTAATAGTATTTTAAGTTTTTTTCCTTAGAGCGTGATAAGGAATTATTTTTTAGGACAAGTGATTCAATAGCCAATGTGTCAATAAGGTCGACTAATTAATTCTAAACACGCTCCTAGTATAACCAAATTATAGCAGTTAATAGTTATCGGTTAAGAGTCAATGGTTTAGGCCAATTAGTGCCACTTAATAATCAATGATCGACCAATAACCAATTCCGCCCTAATGAAAAAACAAATAAAAATCATTAAAAATCGTTCCGATATTGGAGCAGGTACAAGAGGTGCTGATATGGGAATAGATGCCATCGAAATTGCAGCCATTAACCAAGGCAATAATTATTTCGATCGCTACCCGTTTGAAGATTTAAAAACAGCTAACGAAACTGTTTACGATAAAGTGCAATACTCGTTTGCAAAGCGCATTCAGTATGTATTAGAACAATGTACTAGAGTTTCTACTGCTGTACATCAAAACCTAAAGGAAAACTATTTTCCATTAGTCCTCTCAGGAGATCACTCGTCCGCTTTAGGAACGATTAGTGGGGTAAAAGCGGCATATCCTGATAAGACACTCGGTATTGTATGGATTGATGCGCATGCAGATTTGCATTCTCCTTTTACATCTCCTTCTGGAAATATCCATGGGATGCCTTTAGGAGCAGCCATAGCCGATGATAACTTGGCATGCCAAGCTAATGAAGTTAGTGATGGAACAAGAGCTTACTGGAATGCTATAAAAAATATTGGTATAGAAGGTAGTAAGGTTAAGGGAGAGCATATTGTTTTTTTTGGTGTGCGAGATACGGAAGAGCCAGAAGATAGACAGATAGAAAAGTATGGTATTCATAATTACATGGTGCATGAGGTGAGGTATAGGGGAATAGAAAAATGTGTAAAGGAAGCATTAAAACGCCTAGCTGCATGCGATATGATCTACATATCATTTGATGTGGATAGCCTTGACTGTGATATCGTATCTTATGGGACAGGCACACCTGTTCCTAAAGGATTTGACATTCCAGAAGTTATCACAATTATTCAAGGTCTTATCGAGAGTAAAAAGGTCTTTTGTATTGAATGTTGCGAAGTGAATCCTTTATTAGATCATAATGGCAACAAAATGGCGGAGGCAGCATTTAAAGTACTAGAAACTATCACTAAAAGATTGGAACAATAATTCTTAGGCCATTTCAAAAAAAATGTCTATTATCGAGACTGATAAGTAAGAAGTTTTAACTTGAAAGGAAACCTATGCAGGATAATGAAATCATAGAAAATAAGGAGCTCCATATTGGGGAAGCCTTGTTACCGGTTATTGTATTAGTGGGATTGTTAGCGTATAATGTCTTTATCTTTAAGGATGACGCTCTGAGTGGTTCTAATCAATTTATTTTACTAATTGGAGGAGCAGTAGCCGCAATAGTAGGATTCAGAAATAAAGTGAGTTATGAAGCTATGTTAGCTGAAGTAGGTAATAATTTTAAGTCTACTGCAGGTGCTATACTCATTTTGTTGATGGTTGGAGCACTAGCCGGTTCATGGCTAATTAGTGGGATAATTCCTTCTATGGTCTATTACGGTCTGCAAATATTACATCCATCTTTCTTTTTACCATCTTGTGTCATTATTTGTGCCATTATTTCAATAGCTACAGGGAGTTCTTGGACTACTTCTGCGACAGTAGGTATAGCGTTGATTGGGATTGGTAAGGCCATGGGGATTCCACTTGGAATGACTGCAGGTGCAGTTATTTCTGGCGCCTACTTTGGTGATAAAATGTCTCCTCTTTCTGATACTACTAATTTGGCGGCAGCTATGGCAGGGAGTAAGTTGTTTTCGCATATTCAATATATGACTTTAACAACGGTTCCTTCTATCGTCATTACACTTTTGGTCTTTTTATTTATGGGTTTTACACTAGATGTATCAGATGCAGCAGATCCCTCTTCAATCATGTCGGTAATAGATAATGCCTTTAATATTAGCCTAAGTTTATTTATTGTGCCAGCGGTGGTAATTGTTTTAATTATAAGAAAAACAAAGCCCTTGGTTGCTTTGTTAGTAGGTGCATTGCTTGGTGCTATTTTTGCGATTATCCTTCAACCAGATATTGTAGCAAAAGTTGCTGGAGCATCTGCTTTAGATTTTAACAGTGCATACAAGGGGGTAATTAAAGCCATGACAGAAGGAGCATCTATAGAAACGGCTAATGCAGATATTAATGATCTATTTTCTTCTGGAGGAATGGCTGGTATGTTAGGAACAATTTGGCTAATCATGTGCGCTATGGTATTTGGTGGAGTAATGGATGCAATTGGTGCATTGGCTCGTATCAGTCAGGCCTTATTAAGTTTGGCCAATTCTGTATTTGGCTTGTTTGCTAGTACTGTGGCTAGTTGTTTGGCATTAAATGTTACTGCCTCTGATCAGTACCTTGCGATTGTGGTACCAGGAAAGATGTTTGCGAAAGCATTCGAAGATAAAGGCTTAGCTCCTGAAAACTTAAGTAGAACCCTAGAAGATAGCGGAACGGTTACTTCTGTATTAGTTCCTTGGAATACTTGTGGTGCTTATCAATCAGGTGTTCTGGGAGTATCAGTGCTAGAATATTTCGTTTATGCAATATTCAACTACTTAAGTCCATTTATGACTTTGTTATTTGCTGCTTTACAAATAAAGATCAAGCAATTGACAGAGCAATAATAGTACGCCCAATAAATATCGAGTGAAAGCATAGGCCCTTTCTGATTTTTAGTAGATTTTCAGAAAGCGATTTTCTTATATTTATGATAAATTCAGTTTGGGCTGTGAAATGAGAACATGTTTATATTAACAATTTAACCTTCTTGAGTCTTTTTTGAAGACAAAATTTTTGTTTTATGTCATTATTTTCCAAACAAGCGGCAGATATTGCAAGTATCAAGTTTGCAAGATCTTCAAAAGATGAGTTCATCAAAACACTCAGAAAAAGAGTAAATGCTTACTTCAAAGACAATAACATCAGCAAACACGCCAATGCTCAAATGGTGATAAAAACCATTGTCCTATTAATGGTGTATTTGATTCCCTACACTATGTTAGTAGTAGGAGTCACTACCAACATTTGGCTCACTCTTGGCCTTTGGGTAATCATGGGCTTTGGAATGGCTGGGCTTGGAATGTCTGTTATGCATGATGCTATTCATGGTGCCTATACAAAAAGTCCTAGGTTGAATAAGGCCATTGGATCAGTAATTTATCTTATTGGCGGTACCATAACTAACTGGAAGTTGCAGCATAATGAGTTACATCATTCGTATACTAATATTCATGGCTTAGACCACGATATCGATGCGGGGCCAATGTTAAGATTGTCGCCACATGGTAAATTATATGGTATTCATCGCTTTCAGCATATCTATGCATGGGGCTTTTATAGCCTATTAACATTGTTCTGGTGCATTGCAAAAGACTTTACGCAGTCTTTTCAGTACAAGGCCATGGGGATGATTAAGTCAAAAGCAGAATTTAGGAAAGTTATGGCGGAGGTCATTGGTTCTAAAGTCTTGTATTTTGGTTATGTATTAGTACTTCCAATGATTCTAGCTCCCGTTGCCTTCTGGGTAACCATTATTGGATTCTTAATCATGCATTTAATCGCTGGATTCACCTTGAGCTGTGTATTCCAACTGGCACATGTTATGGATGAAACGCATTATCCATTACCAAGTGACAATGGAAATATCGAAAATACTTGGGCAATTCATCAGTTGTTTACAACCGTAAACTTCTCTAAGAATAGCAAAATTATGTCTTGGTTTGTTGGAGGTTTGAACTTCCAAATCGAGCACCATTTATTCCCTAATATTTGTCATGTACACTATAAGTCGATTTCAAATATTGTAAAATCAACTGCCCAAGAGTTTGGATTACCTTATTACACTCAAAAGAATTTGGTAGTTGCTCTTAGAAATCATACTTCTCAGTTGAAATCTTTGGGTAGAGCCTAAGTAGGTCTGATAGAGTACTGTTAGCTACACATGACAAAACAATAAGTAGCAACTATTACTTTCTTTAGATACGAAAGGCCTTCCTATATGGGGGGCCTTTCGGTAGATGGGCCTCGTCGGTTCTTTATTATCAGCTGTTAAAGGCTTGACCTTCTCCAAGGTACTCGGTAGCGGAGCAAAAGATGGCTTTAGTATTTGGCCGAATTTCAAAGTATATGGATTACTTTGTGGTTGGGAGACTGAAGAGCTGGCTAAGCAGTTTTTTGATGCCGATCCGCTTTATCTTGATTTTAAAAATTATTCCGCAGAACAATGCTCCGCATATATGCGGAGCATAAAGGCTCATGGTCAGTGGGATGGTCAAAATCCTTTTCAGAAAATAGCTCAGCAAAAAGATGACCGCCTCTTCGGCGTGCTTATCCAAGCTACCATTAAAACCAATCATCTTCTACATTTTGGCGATTTGTACCTTTTGTTAGTGAGTCTGTACAAGACATAGACAGAAGACTATTCTCTGTTGGGGTAGGAGAGTTGCCTATTGTACAACAAGCTACCTTTAGTTTTGGGAAAAGCAGTGAACTGATGAGGGCTTATGCCAATAAAAGTAAATATCATAAGGAAGTTGTACAAAAAACACGTCAGTTAGGGGAGATAAAGAAGAATTGTTTGCAAGATTTGCTCCCTATCAATCGGCAGGAACTTGGAATGGCTTATCTTTGTTGGATGCTTATTTATAATCTGATTCTACGAAAGTAAAAGAAAGATTGATATAAGATAGAAAGGAGATAAATTATGAATTTAAAAGAGCAAGTTCAGCAGTTAGCAAAAGAAGGATTTCAAGAAGTAATTGATATCCGTAGACACCTTCATCAATATCCCGAATTATCCTATCAAGAAGTAGAAACAGGAAAATTTATAGCTTCCCGATTAGGTCAGATGGGAATCCCTCACGAGCATGGTATAGCTGAAAACGGAGTGGTAGGAATAATTGAAGGTAAAAATCCAAGCTCAAAAACGGTTGCCCTTCGTGCTGATATCGACGCTTTACCTATTGAAGAAGCAAATAATATAGAATATAAGTCCAAAAATAAAGGGGTCATGCATGCATGTGGGCATGATGTACACACTTCTTCACTTCTAGGGACTGCAAAAATTCTTTTTGCGCTAAAAAAGCAATTTGAGGGAACTATTAAACTAATCTTTCAGCCTGCAGAAGAAAAACTTCCCGGAGGTGCTTCCATTATGATTAAAGAAGGTGTCCTAGAACGTCCGCGGCCCCTCAGTATCCTTGGACAACATGTTCACCCTCCTTTAGAAGTAGGAAAAGTGGGCTTTTGTTCAGGAAAGTATATGGCATCAGCAGATGAAATTTATGTCACCGTTACCGGAAAAGGTGGCCATGGTGCTTTACCTCAAGATACGATTGATCCAGTCCTTATTTCTGCCTATTTAGTTACTGCTTTACAGCAAATAGTAAGTCGACATGCTAATCCTTCTATCCCTACTGTGCTTACTTTTGGAAAAATTAACTCCGTGGGTGGTGCAACTAATATTGTCCCAAACCAAGTAAAATTAGAAGGTACTTTTCGAACAATGAACGAGGCTTGGCGTTTCGAGGCCCATCAGCGGATGAAACGCATAGCGGAAGGTATTGCTGAAAGTATGGGAGGAAGTATTGATTTCAATATAGTAGTGGGTTATCCCAATCTATTTAATAATGAATCTTTGACCCATCGTTCAAAACAATTAGCCATTGAATATTTGGGAGCTGATCAGGTAGTTGATTTACCCATAAGAATGACCGCTGAGGATTTTGCTTATTACTCTCAGGTTATGCCTGCTTGCTTTTATCGCCTAGGCACTGGAAATCAGGAAAAAGGAATCATATCTCCAGTGCATACCAATACCTTTAATATTGATGAAGATGCTTTAAAATTAAGTATCGGCCTAATGGCTTGGCTTGCCATCGGAGAACTTTCTATAAAATAAAAGCTCAACTGTAACATTTGCATCTTTTGGCCGTATCAAATGGGTGATAATTATGCTTGCTAAGTAAAAGAACTGTATTACTATTCTTAATGTGAAACAAATTTACATTAAAGTTTTCTGAGCCAGTGAATTTTTAACCAAAAGGAGGAATTGCAAGATTCTTACCCTAAACATTTTTTCCTATGGCCAAAGTTCTGATCGTTGATGATGAAAGTAGCATCAGAAGGACGCTTCGTGATATTCTCGAATTTGAGAAATACGACATCGACGAAGCTGTTGATGGTATGGATGGTCTGGTCAAGTTGAAACGTACCAAATACGATGTGATCCTTTTAGACATTAAAATGCCAAAAATGGACGGCATGGAAACCTTGGAACGCATTCAAATACTTGCTCCAGATGTTCCAGTGATTATGATTTCTGGACATGCTAATATTGATACCGCTGTAGATGCCGTTAAAAAAGGAGCTTTCGATTTTATTTCCAAACCACCAGATTTGAACCGCTTACTGATTACAATTCGTAATGCAATGGATAAATCGAGTTTGGTTACAGAAACAAAACTGCTAAAAAAGAAAGTTTCTAAAAGTAAAGTCCAAGCCATTATTGGAGAATCTGAAGAGATTACCTCCATTAAAGAAACCATTGATCGTGTTGCATCAACAGATGCAAGAGTACTCGTGATGGGACCTAATGGTACAGGAAAGGAACTGGTCGCCAGATGGATACATGAAAAAAGCGAACGTGCGAAACATCCAATCATAGAAGTAAATTGCGCGGCAATACCATCTGAACTAATTGAAAGTGAATTGTTTGGTCATGAGAAAGGCGCTTTTACCTCAGCAATGAAACAGCGTATTGGTAAGTTTGAACAAGCTAATGGTGGTACTTTGTTTTTGGATGAGATCGGAGATATGAGCCTCTCCGCACAGGCAAAGGTGCTCAGAGCACTACAAGAAAATAAAATTACAAGGGTTGGTGGAGATAAGGAGATACGAGTAGACGTTAGAGTAGTGGCGGCTACGAACAAAGATTTAAGAACAGAGATTAATGCTGGGCGTTTTAGAGAAGATTTATACCATCGTTTAGCAGTAATAATTATAAAAGTACCATCACTAAACGAAAGAAGAGACGATATACCATTATTGATTAAGCACTTCATTAAGCAAATTTGCAAAGAATATGGAGTTGCAGCTAAAGCCATTGAAAAAAATGCGGAGAATGCCCTGAAAATGTTAAATTGGACAGGTAATATTCGAGAGTTACGTAATGTAGTTGAACGATTGATTATACTCAGTGGAAAAACCATTACAAAAAAAGAAGTGGATCAATATGTTATTCCTTCTTCTGCAAAAGCTCGTAACGAACTTCAAGTTTTATTTGATAAATTCGATCACATGGATGAACTTCATCAGTTTATAGCAAAAGAGTATCAAAACTATAAGTCGAATTTGCTTGTTTCTAAATAAGAATAGCTTAAATAAAATTAAGTTATCTTTGGTCAACAAAGCCTGCCTAGGTTTCCTAGGCAGGCTTTGTTGACTCTTTTACTGACCAAGTGCCAAGGGCACAAAAAACTGAATATTTATGACCGAGAAACAAGAAAACAAGCATTCAAAGCACCCTATGAAAAAGTGGGATAAAGTTAAAGGAGAGAATTCATGGACCATGTTCAAGGTGATTTCTGAATTTGTGATGGGTTTTGAAACCTTAAACAAACTAGGGCCTTGCGTATCTATATTTGGATCTGCTCGAACTAAGCCAGATCATCCATATTACAAACTTGCGGTAGATATTGCTAGGCTACTAACCGATGAAGGATATGGTGTAATTACTGGTGGAGGCCCTGGTATCATGGAAGCAGGTAATAAAGGTGCACATATCTATGGCGGAAAATCAGTTGGTTTAAATATCGATTTACCTTTTGAGCAAAATCATAATCAATATATCGATGATGATAATAATCTTGATTTTCAATACTTCTTTGTTCGTAAGGTCATGTTTGTAAAATATGCACAGGCTTTTGTCGCCTTGCCTGGTGGCTTTGGCACCTTGGATGAGCTATTCGAAGTGTTGACCCTCGTGCAAACTGGTAAAATATCAAAAGTACCAATTATTCTTGTAGGTACTGATTACTGGAAAGGAATGAAGTCATGGATTGTAGACACTGTTTTCGAAAAAGAACAAAATATTAGTGAAGGAGATTTAGATTTGTTGCCCATTACAGATTCTCCCGAAGAAGTGGTCGAGTTGATAAATCGTTTTTATAATGAGAAAACAAGAGAATTAAGCCCAAATTACGAATTATAAAACTTTATAGTGACATGGCTTTCTAACAAGAAAGCCTATTTTTTTACTTCACTTTCTTTTAGTTTTCTAAAATACTTAGGGCCATACCATAACCAAAAGCCAGTCAGGCTTAATACTAACAGCCCAAAACCAAGAATATTCATGGAGATCAACTTGAATATTTCACTAATGATAGAGCCATCATGTATAGCTTCTATCCAATCAGAATGCCTTTTCTGAATGGATAGAATATCTCCTGTTTGACCATTTATTTGAATTTCCCACCAATTGTCCTTAAGTAATATTTTGGCAATACCTTTGGAAGGCCTCACATCCATCCGGTCTATCTTTGGATGTTGTTCGTCAGGCTGTGCTATTTGGAAGGCTTTTAGAGCCTTTTCTTCGAGTTGATAGAGAGGAAGCCAATCAGATAATGATTTGGTACTGCCCTTTTGAGTGGGAGGCTGAATCCAATTTACTTGCTTTTTATATGAGAGCAATATCCCAGTTACTGCGCTAACGACAACAATGGTACATAGAAAAATACCTAGGTATCTATGATAAACTCTATTTATTCTTAAACCTCTGACGATACGATCCTTGCCCATCTAAGCTTTTACTAATTTTACCTTTTTGAACCAATCAGATGCAAAGATAATATTTGAAAACACCTAAGACTGACCATTTGTCGAAAAAGCAATGTTATGTGAGTTTAATCTTCGTTTTTTAGATAATTTTAACTTTAGCCATTGATTTAATGGGGAAAATAGTTTACTTTTGTTTACAAGAAAAAGCTAATCTACATTTTATTCTAGCAAACACTTCACATTTTACTCAATTGGCATTACTATTAAATTTCATACCTTAAATCGAAAATCAACTGTTTTCGATCTACTGTATCTACTTACTTATAAGAGCTTTATAAGGGCTTATTGATCATACCTTTAGTTACTCCCACGTAACAGAATAATAACATTACTATCATAAATGATATGGTTTAGCATTGCTATTTATAAATGGTATTGCTGAATAATTATTTGGCCTAAAAATAAATGTGTCGTGAATTTTGGTATAACTACACCTATTCTCAAGGTAATTACCTTGATTTTTGTATTATTATTTGTATCTTTGAATACAATAGATGCTCAAGAAATTGAAGCCTCTTCCTACCCAAAAGTTGTAAAAGCTGTAAAAAGTATCGCATTGAATGCTGGGACTAAAGGTATACTCGGAGTTGATCTGGGAATGAACCTGAATCCTTCATTTGGGCTAAGAGTCGGAATTAATTATTTTGATCTCTCGGTGAACGGTTACGAAACTAACCTCAATCGTTTTGCATACTATGCTGATATTGATCTTACTTTAAAACAATCTAACATTGAGCTTTTGGCAGAATATGCCATCAATGATGGAAAATTTAGAGTTGTGACAGGTTTTGCATTCTTCTTCAATAATACGCTCAGAGGAAAGGTGCAACTAAGAGATCATTTTACATTAAATGATGTTGACCTTACACCAGAAGAGATCGGATATTTTCAGCTCACTGCAGATTTTAGTTCTAGAATCAGTCCATACTTTGGCATAGCTTTTGGTAAGTTAATACCTAGCAATCAAATTAATTTGAGTTTCGATCTAGGAACTTACTACAAATCAAAACCGCTCGTCGAAATCGACGCAACAAACGTTATAAGAAATAACGATTTGAACGAAGATGTTATCGAGCGAAATATTACTCAATATCGTTGGTGGCCAGTTCTATCACTTAGGTTAGCATATAAAATTAATTAAAAGGTAAAATTTGATTAATCATGAACATCTCGTTTACATTTAGGGCATTAGCCATTATATTCGTTTTTGGCTTAGTGCTAAATACTCAATCTTGTTCCAAGCTGGAAGACTTAGCCAGCGGAACTACGGTTTACATTGAAACAGATGTACTCCTCAACCCCCTTACTATCCAAATTGTAGATGCCCATCTGGGTATCCCTCTTCCTGCTGATATTTCAGTAGAAGTAGTGGGTAAAGACAAAGACAAAATTTTCTCCATTATGGGAGAGCGTACACTTTTCGTAGATACGAATAGAGATGACGAAGTAGCGGCTATTTTGCCAATCGGTGTGCGACGTATCGAAAATTTCTCTGTTGATAATCCATTAGAGTTTACTTTAAAGATTAAAGCAGAGGGATACATGGAAGCTATCGAATCCTTCAGCATCGTTAGTGAAAGAAACAAAATGAAAACTGTACGCCTGTTAAACCTTGCAAATCCAGTACAAAGCATTTCTAAAGAAACTTCTGATTTCTTGGCGCCGGTTGGCGGACTTTCAGCAGACTTACAAATCAGTTCTTCAATGAATGAGGAAGAGGAAATGGTCACTATAGACATGGAAGAAGGTACTGAACTCTATGATATAGAAGGTAATAAATTGTCAGGAGATGTACATGTGGATTTGATCCACTATGATATCCACTCTGGTGAAGCCCTACAGTTACTACCAGGAGGAACGTCAGTCGCTAACGCGCGTGATAAACAAGGCAATTCTTTAGGTAATATGACCTTTAGACCAATGGGAGCAATCTCCCTGGATATGTATGTCGGTGATAAGGAAGTAAGTGCTTTTTCTGAGCCAATCGAAGTGACTTTCTACATCAATGGCGATATGAAAAACGTCGAAACAGGCCAGAATGTAAAAGAAGGAGACTTACTTGAAATTTATAGCTTCAACGAACTTATTGCTGAATGGCAAATGGAAGGTGAAGTAAATGTTTCAAAAGATGCCGCGGGTAACCTAGTGGCTTCTTATCTTCAGCCACACCTTTCCACTTGGTTCATTGGAGGAGGAAGAGGTTGTGGAAGAGCTCCAGCAACAAAAATATTCGTTACTAATACAGACGTTCCTGAAGACTCTGGGGAGCGCTTCTATTTAACTGCTTTGTATGATGCAGATACAGATGAACTAGTCTCTACAGAGTCTTTCCGGTTCTTTGATGGCGAAGAAATCCGTCTAGTTCGTACGAGTGCTTTCAGTGCTTATTTCAAAATCTTTGAAGGAGCTACGGAAGACTGCTTTGATCAGGAATTATTTACATCCGCTGTATTTGAAACTTGTGATGATGAAGTATATATTGATCTTACAGGATTATTAAATGCTGCTGATTTTGTCCAGATTAATGTGGAAGTGAGAGGCTCTTGCTCTACAGATTTTAATGAATTGGTTATTTCTCCAACACTGCCCATCCTTTATCGTCCTGATGGATGTGATACTTGGAATACACTAGGTGTTTTGTTAAGTGGAAAAGGAAATACCAAAGCTTTACAAAAAGGCGAAATGTATGATTTCCGAATCTCTTACAGAGGTCTGGAAAGATGCCTTCTCGGATTGGAAGTTCCTGCAAGTAATACAACCATTGAAATTAATAGCCCTGTTTATGACTTCCAAGAAACTATTGAGGTAGTTTATGATGCAGATGGAAAATCTATAGACTTTATCTATACAGATATTGATGTTCCGGATTTAGCTTGCCAGGAATATGTCGATACCTTTGGTGTAGATAGCGACAGCGATAGCAACGGAGGAACAGGCGGTGGTCGCCCAGGAGATGATGATTAATCACTAATTTTATAAATCATTTGGGGAGTTATTCTTTTAAGAGTAACTCCCCTTTTTTATATATATTACTTCCCTTTTGAACACTACAAGGAATGCGGCGACAACATGCTTTTTAGCTCACTTATATTTTTATATTATTTTCTACCGATTATTCTAATCGCTCTTTTTATTGCTCCTTCAAAATGGCATAACCCGCTATTATTATTGGCTTCTCTTATTTTTTATGCATGGGGTAATGTAAGTCATCTATTTATTTTAATGGCCTCAGTGGTGTTCAATTATAGTTGTGGCCTCTGGATCGACCGAACTTCCAGTTCTTGGCCTATTCGTTTTGGAATTGCGATTAATTTGACTTTACTTATCCTTTTTAAGTACACTAATTTTTTCTTAGAAAATTGGAATGATATACTTTTAAATTTTGGCTATACATCCATTGAGTGGACGCTTATTCCACTACCTATTGGAATTTCGTTCTTTACCTTCCAAGCAATCTCTTACTTAGTAGATGTTAAGATAGGGCGCACTTCCGTGCAAAAAAATCCACTAGATCTAGGCCTTTATATCGCTCTATTCCCTCAACTGATTGCTGGGCCTATTGTACGATATCAAGATATTGCTCATCAGATTAAGCGTCGCCAACGTTCTTGGCAGCAGTTCTCGGAAGGGATAGAGCGATTTATATGGGGATTAGCCAAAAAGGTCTTGTTGGCAAATCAATTTGCGGTATTATCGGATGAAATTTTTTCCATTCAGCCTGCAAATTTAGATCCTATCACTGCTTGGGTAGGTATTATTTGTTATACACTCCAAATCTATTTTGATTTTTCAGGTTACTCTGATATGGCTATTGGACTTGGGAAGATGTTTGGTTTCAATATTCCAGAAAACTTTAACTTCCCATATACTGCCAGTTCAATCAAAGATTTTTGGAGAAGATGGCATATTTCATTGTCTACTTGGTTTAGAGATTACCTATACATCCCACTTGGTGGAAATCGCATATCTCCTCAGCGAACTTACTTCAACCTGATTATCGTATTCTTTTTAACGGGACTTTGGCATGGAGCCAACTGGACCTTTATTTTCTGGGGGTTATTCCATGGTAGCTTCCTTCTTTTTGAAAGGATCGGTGGAGCTAAAGTTCTAGATAGAATAGGAAGACCATTCGCCATTTCTTACACCCTTTTAGTAGTAATGATAGCTTGGGTGTTTTTCCGCTCTCCTAATCTTTCTCATGCTTTAGCTTATTGTCAATCAATGATAGGATGGAATGGTAATCCTTCTTTTCAGTTCGATCTTATGTATTATCTAGATTATGAATTTTTATTTTTTGCAGGGATAAGCTTACTGGCATGCACACCTCTTCTGAAGCAGGCATGGCAATGGATATCTGATCAAAAATCCATGATCATCCAATGGAGTACTGTACTTATATTAATCACTACTTTCTTATATTGTACTATGCACCTAGTAGTAAATAATTATAATCCTTTTATATATTTCCAATTTTAAAAGAGCATCAAATAATTAGCAAAACATCTCAAATGGATATCAAAGCACTAGAAGCACAACAAATTGAAATGGCTCAACAAGTGGTTATTCCTTCTGAAAATGAAGGATATCATCCATCAGAGGGCGATATTTTAGTCACTTTTGATGTCCAGTATATCCAAGAAGAGGCCTTCGTGGCTTTGGATGTACAAGAGTGGAAAGGTGCAATAAAAGGTACCTTTTTAAAAAAACTTCCTACACCCAATTCTTATGTCCCTTCATTTTTCGCTTTCCGAGAAGGCCCTGTATTATGGCAGGCTTATCAAGCCTTGATAGAAGAGCAATCTATAAAAGCAAATTGCTTATTAATTGATGGACATGGTATTGCGCATCCTCGACAATTTGGGGTGGCAAGTTGGCTTGGCGTAAAGACTAGTTTACCTACCGTAGGTTGTGCCAAACAAACATTGTTAAAATTTCATGGCGGCATAGCATCCAATAGAGGTGCAACCTTAAATATACAACAAAACAAACAAACACTAGGATTTGCATTGCGAACGCAGACGGCAACCAAACCCGTTTTTGTAAGTCCAGGACACTTAATAAGTTTATCTCAAAGTGTTGATATCATACTCGAATTTGCGAGTAGATATAGATTGCCAGAACCAATTCGACGAGCAGATCAAGCTGCCAGGGCTTTCGCCAAAAATGAACTTGAAGAAGGATGGAATGCACCTATGCTTTTAGGTTAAAGTTATGGCCTGCCCAACGCAAAAAATAATTAATCAATCTAATAAAACCCAAAGATATCGCTATGAAAATTGGAGGAGTGCTTGTGGGCCCTTGGGCCCTATATTTTCTTATGTTTGACCCTTGATTTTCAGCATTTTATGTCGTCTTTAAAGTAATTGAAGAACTCAATTCAGCTTCGTTGCAGTAAGGGCCTAGATAAAATTGCTTGTACAATAAAATTGTCAGGTTAAAAATGGTAAGTGACTAACAATAGGAATGTTACGCACGATTTTTGGCCTGACTTGAAAAATTTTATTGTACCAATTTTTCGGGCTTACTACTAATATGAGGAGAAGGTAGTATTTTTGACCTAATATGACCTTCAAGACTCGTTTATTACCTATTGCTTTTATTTTGGTGCTCATACTGCATTTTGTGGACCAGCTCTTTGAGTTGATACCTGAACCAAAGGTGGTAGAACAAAGGAAACTAGCAGAAATGCCAATTTTTAATATCAGCCACCTTGATCCGTTTCCTAAGGATTTTGAGCCTTATTATAATGATCATTTTAAATGGAAAAACTACTTCGTCCAAGCCAACAACTATCTTAATTATTACACCTTTAAGAAATCAGCCTTACCAGAGCAAGTGGTTGTAGGTAAGAATGGTTGGTTGTTTAAAGGCGGACACCAGTTAGATGTCCATAGAGGAAAGTTTCAGTTGAGTGAAAAAGAACTTCAACAGACTGTCCAAGAAATTCTGCGAAGAAAGAATGAGATAGAAGCTATGGGGGCAAAGTTTTACTTAAGTATTGCACCTCTAAAAGCCAATATATATCCTGAATATTTACCTGATAATACAGTCCCCCTTAATCCTAGTACTTATACCCAGCAATTGATTCATGCCATACAAGAAGAAGGTATTACTTATATTGACCTCTTTGATTTAATGGCGAGTTTAAAAGAAGAACAATTATTATACCTTAAAACAGACCATCATTGGAATAATTTTGCTTCCAAAAGTGCAGCAGGATACCTCCTTAAACGAATCCGACAAGATTTTCCATCTTTACCCGAAGTCGACCTGAAAGACTTTCGAACGGAACAAGTTGAATATGATGGAATGTCGCTTGCGCAAATGATTGGGATGGAGGAAGTATTAAAGGATACTTTTGTCATTCTTCATGGAAAGGAAAACAAGCAGATTAAAGCTTTGTCACATAATTATCCAATACCACATGATTTTCCCTTTAAAGAAGAATATATTGTCAAGACAAAAACGGAAGGAAGCGAATTGCCAAAGGTGATGGTAGCCAGAGAATCTTTTGCATCTCCTTTTACAAAGATTTTTCCGCATTATTTTAGTGAGACAATCTTCTTGTTCGATAATTGGAAACACGATTTTCACCCAAAT
Organism: Saprospiraceae bacterium; assembly: GCA_022448955.1. Taxonomy (GTDB): domain Bacteria; phylum Bacteroidota; class Bacteroidia; order Chitinophagales; family Saprospiraceae; genus JALEHC01. Next base: position 16,697 of record JAKVCU010000090.1, on the reverse strand, counting down.
ATTATCCAACAAGAACAGCCAGATATTTACCTGCATCTCATTTGGGAAGGATTATTATTTCAAATGATCAAGCCTGATAAAGATAATATCAGCTGGTAGTAAAAATCAATAATATTTTTTATTTATTTATTAAAATGTACTAAAGTTCTGCTACTATAATGCATTACTTTAGTGAAAACCAAACGATATGGCTAAACCCATCATTGACACGGTAATTTTTGACTTAGGTGGCGTCCTTATTGACTGGAATCCAGCATATGTATATCGTCAGATTTTTGATGATGAAAAAGAAATGCACTATTTTCTTACAGAAATATGCAAACCATCCTGGAATGTACAGCAAGATGCTGGTCGACCATTAGCAGTAGCTACAGCTGAAAAAGTAGCGGAATTTCCAGCCTATAAAGAACAGATTGAAGCTTTTTATGGCCGATGGGAAGAAATGCTTGGAGGTCCGATTGCTGAAAGTGTACAGTTATTTAGAGACTTACATGCAGCGAAAACTCATCGCTTATTGTCCTTGACCAATTGGTCAGATGAAACTTTTCCAGTAGCCTTAGAACGTTATGACTTTTTGCAGCTGTTTGAAGGAATTCTGGTTTCCGGCAAAGAGAAAATGATTAAACCAGATTTGAGAATCTATCAGCTGCTTATCGATCGTTATCAAATTAAGAATCCCAGTCGTGCTTTATTTATTGATGATAGCATGAAAAATGTATTTGGTGCACGAGCAGCTGGATTACATAGTGAAAAGGTGAATAGCCCTGAACGTTTGAAAGAAGTATTATCTGATTATTCAATCATTTAGGACCTGCACTTTATATTTGTGTAGCTCCATGTAACCCTTAAAATCATGAAGAAAATATTAATTATTTTTTCATGCCTAATCATGGCATGGGGAGCTTTCGCACAGAATTATATCGACCTTCTAAAACTATCTTATGGTAGTGTTACGAATGCAGGCTTTGATCAATCCAATGAATCTACGACGATTGACCATCTTGCGGCTTCGCTCACCCTTCCTATTCCGGTTAGTGATAAGGTGGCGATCATCACAGGGATGGATTACGAGCATGTTAGTTTGACGCTAAGCCCTGAAACAAATAGGACTACTATTCATAATTTAGTGCTCAAAGCAGGACTTAATATTCAGCATACAGATGTATTAAGTGGGACCTATATGCTACTACCTAAACGAGCAAGTGACTTAAAGAATGCAACTTCCGATGATTATCAATTTGGAGGAGTATTCTACTTTAAATACCAGAAGAAAGAAAATCTTTCCTACAAATTTGGACTTTATGGCACAACAGAGGCCTTTGGTTTTTTCCTAAGTCCTATCATCGGATTTTATTATACCAGTCCAAATAAAAAATGGGAAGTAAATGTAAGTATGCCTGTTTTGGCAGACGCTAATTACCAAGTGAATGATAACTTAAAAGTAGGGGCTGATTTCAAAGCTGCTATACGTGGGTATAATCTTACCTCAGCTACATTCCAAAATACTTATGTACACCGCATTAATCAGCATTTTGCGTTGTATGGACAATTAGGCTTAATGGATAATAAAATCCAAGTACAAGGCCGAATAGGTTATGGATTTAACGAATATGCCGTATTTGAGAATGCTGACTTGGTTGATCTTGGATTACCATTGTCGAACGTTGGCGACGATCGCCGCCAACTAAGTCCTGACTTATCAGCAAGTCCATTTTTTGAATTGAATGTAATTTATAGGTATCAGTTATAATATGTAAAAATTCTTTCAGTCACTTCAATCGCTACATTATCAATAAATTTCTTTTGTTCGATCCAATTCTTTTGTTGGTCTACTTTATATTGAAAAGTGATGGTTGAAGTGATATTAGATGCATTATCTAGAATTTCAGTCTTTATAATGTATCCTAATTCGTTATAAGAGTGTATGCTCGCTTTAATAAATTCACCGTAAGGACTTAATAATATCTCTTTTTTTATTTTTCCATTTTGATAATAGAAGGTGATCTCTTGATTATTCTCTTTGACTTTTTTTGTCTCTTTTTCTAACTGATTTGTCTCATTATATTCATATTGCCAAGTCGCAAATGGATTGCCTAGTGTATTAATTAATTCTTTCCTGATTTGGTTTCCATTCTCATCGTACATGTAAGAAAATGTATTATTAAATTTTTCACCAGGCCCGTATTTTGAATATTGTATCAGTCGGTTATGGTCATCATAGCTATTTATGTATTGGTATATTTCTGAGGAAGAATTTGAGGTACTACTTGAAATCTCATCTCCGAAAACAACTTCTTCCTCTTCTGAAGTAGAATTTACGATTTCTTTGATCAAGTTTCCATATTCATCATATACCATTTCTGTTATATCATAATCTGTAATCTCTTTAAATAGCTGTCTATTAATATTATATAAATATTCTCTAGAATGAGGAGAATTGGGGAATCGCTCAGTGGTGTAAATTGCTTTAATCTCCAATCCTTGATCATTAAAACTAATATTTTTAAGCTTTTTATGAGATTTTGCCTTTTGAAGGTTCTCTTGATTTTTATCTAAAACTAAATTGTAAGTCTTAGACTTCACTTCTTTAACAGTCCCTTTTAATTGATAGTATTCGAGATCAAACTGACCGAAAGAAATAGTCGAAACACATAGGAATATTAAGGTTGGTAGTACGTAGTAAAAGTTATTCATGCTTTATAATTTTTTCTCCAAATATAACTACTTAAATAGAAATCTTAAGAGAAAAAACAATCATTTGGGAATTTTTCCGAACTCTTTTAGGTTGAATACACTGACAAAACGAAATCATGAAAACTAAACTTTAAACATGACTAACTTAGACGAAACTTACTACAGACGTGAGTATGATGTAATGAGCGATTTCCAACTTAAAAGAGAATTTCATCGTATTAGACGTATCCCCAATGCTAGAACCAATATTGAAGCACTTACCAGGATGTCTGCTCTTTTGCAAGTAATGGAAGAGAAAGGTGTTGAAGTTCCAAAACCAAAGCCTATTGCTAATGCAAGTTCTAACTATCAAAGTGGGGCACATGCTTCCAGTGGACCTAATGGGGGTGCGATTGCACTTGGGCTTGTTATTTTTATTGTGGGCTTAGCGGCTACAATGGTCACCGACCGTATCTGGTATGGAGCAATGATCGTTGGTGTTGTGATGGCATTCCGTGGGATGATTTCAGACTAGAAAAATAAAATCGAAATAAAGATAGAGTGTTCGAGATTTAGGTCTGGGCGCTCTATTTTTTGTAATCACTTATCGTTACTAAGGTGTAAAACATCCAATTCTCCATCCTGATTTAGGCTTAAATTTCATTTTGTAGAAAGACTCCCCTTTTTTGTTTAGGTCAATTCAACAATTATCTTCAAATTTGTGAGTGTAAACTATAAACAAATATGTTCGAAGACATTAAATTTTTTCCTGATGAAGCTGTGCATGAACAGATGCAATTGTTCAAACAGCACCCCATGGCACAATTTCTATTTAATTATAGCTTTCCAGATACCAGTGCTGATAAAATTGATGAAATTGTCAATAATTGTAAAAGTATACGTGATTTCCAATCTAAAATAATAGCACCTGCCGTAGCCCGTTTGCTAGTAGAGAGTGCAACAGGGCTTTCTACCTCTGGTTGGGAGCAAATTGATGCAGGTCGGGCATATCTATATGTCTCTAATCATCGTGATATTGTACTAGATACTGCTTTGATGAACTATTGTTTGCTAAATCAAAAGAAGATCATGACTGCTTCTGCTATTGGTGATAATCTAGTACACAATGATTTCTTGCTAACTTTCGCCAAATTGAATCGCAATTTTCTAGTCAAACGTAGTTTGAGTCCTAGAGAAATGCTTTTAAGTTCGAAGCATTTATCTCAGTATATTTTTGAACTCATTCAAAAAGAGAATCGTTCTGTTTGGATTGCACAAAGAGAAGGACGTGCAAAAGATGGAAATGATGAAACCAATAAGGGGGTACTAAAAATGCTAACGCTTGCAAAAGAACGAAAGGCCAATGGTGTAGCACATTTGAAGCAATTAAACATAGTTCCTGTCAGTGTAGCTTATGAGCAAGACCCTACAGATTTGCTAAAAACCAAAGAGCTTTTTGCGAAAGCAGAAACAGGGAAGTACGAAAAAGAAGCTGGCGAAGACTTTAGGTCTATTCTTCAAGGCTTAAGTGGTCAAAAGAAACGTATTCATTTACAAGTTGGAGCACCAATTAATGCCGAATTAGATCAAATATTAGCCTTAGAAGAATCAGAAAATAAACAACTTCCATTAGTTGCAGACTTACTGGACAAGGCGATTCAGTCGAATTATAAGTTGTGGCCTTCTAATTTTATCGCTTTTGATTTGTTGAATGGAAATGATTATTTTTCAAGTCGTTATAGTAAAGAGGACAAAGAAACCTTTGAGCAGCGGATGAACAAACGCCTAGCTCAATTTTCTAATCCAAGGGCACAACAAATTTTCTTAGAAACCTATGCTAATCCAGTAAAAAATAAATTGAAGTATGCAGAGGAGCCCGCATTGTGATTAGCAATTAATTCATAATTTATGAATTATATCGTTGATATTAACTGTGATTTGGGAGAGAGCTTTGGCCATTTTAAAACGGGCCAAGATGAAGCTGTTTTCCCTTATTTGACTTCTTGCAATATTGCCTGTGGATTTCATGCAGGAGATCCCAAGCATATGGCAAAGACCATTGATTTAGCTATTCAGCACAATGTGCGAATAGGGGCGCATCCTTCCTATCCTGATTTGGCTGGTTTTGGCCGTAGAAATATGGATTTTGCGAAAGCAGAACTAAAAGCCATCATTCAATATCAAGTAGGGGCATTACAAGGAATTGCTAAAAGTAAAGGTCAGAGGGTCGTTTATGTAAAGCCACATGGAGCGCTTTATAATACGGCAGCAAAGAATGAAAAAGAAGCCGAAGCAGTGATTGAAGCGATTACTGAATTGGGAGATGATATTGCACTAATGGGATTAGCAGGGAGCATGATACAAGAGATGGCCAAAGAAAAAGGCTTATCCTTCATTGCTGAAGCATTTGCCGACAGGCGCTACGAAGCAGATGGAAGTTTGATGTCTAGAAAAAAGGAAGGCGCAGTAATTCATTCCCCTCATGATGCAGTTGAGCAAGTATGGAGTATCATCCATGACCATAAGGTCAAAACGCAAGATGGTACTATCGTGCCGATACAAGCGCAGAGTATTTGTATACATGGCGATCACCCACAAGCTGTTGCTATATTGAAAGCGATTCGAGCAGCATTTTCTTCTACTATTTAAGGCTTTGCAATGATGAAAATTCAAGCTTTTGGAGAATCTGCTTTGCTGATTGAATTTGAACAAAAAATCAGCAAAGATATTCATCAACAGGTGATGACTTGTAAAGAATGGATTCGAAAAAATATTCAATCAGGTATTACTTTCCTAACACCTGCTTATTGTAGTTTATGTCTTGGTTTTGATCGACAGCTTTGGCAAGCAAAAGAATTGGCACAATATATATATAGTGGGTTTGATCAAAATGTGATCACAGAAAAGCAAGTAGGAAGGGTTTTAAGAATTCCTGTCTGTTATGAGCTTGCTCCTGATCGGGAAGCATTGGAGGATCAGTTGGGGTTAGATTGGACCACTTTCGTGGAAAAACATACTGCTTCGACTTATCAGGTATATATGCTAGGCTTTTTGCCAGGGTTTCCATACATGGGAATATTGGATGCCGCTTTGCAATGTAAACGGAAGAGGAACCCTAGAAAGCAGGTTCCTGCCCAAAGTGTAGCCATAGCAGGTCTTCAGACTGGCATTTATCCAATGGATGCTCCCGGCGGGTGGCAATTGATTGGGCAAACACCTATGCCAATCTTGGATATTTACACGGAACAGCAATTTTTGTTTCAAGTAGGTGATCAGGTAAAGTTTTATTCTATTGATCCAGAAGAGTTTGATTTATTAAAAGATGCTTTTCGAAAAGGGCACTGGAATTGGGAAGAATGTTATGAATAATCTATTGAAACTCCATTTTGAAAAAGTAGGCTTACAAACAAGCGTGCAAGATTTTGGTCGTATTGGCCACCAAGCTTCTGGTGTACCAGTTGGTGGTGCAATGGATCAGAAATCTATGAAACGAGCTAATCTATTAGTGGGAAACCCTCTTGATACTCCAGTATTAGAAATAACTTTATTAGGCCCTCGAATTCGAATGGAAGGCAGTGGGGTGATAGCGATTGCTGGTGCTGATTTAAGTGCTCAAATAAATGGAAAACGGCTACTTTTAAATCAGTTGATAAAAGTAGAAGATGGGGATATTTTGAAGTTTGGCCGCCCTAAGAGAGGCTGTCGAGCATATCTAGCAGTAGGAGGGGAGTGGCTGTTACCAGAATGGTTGGGAAGTAGAAGCGCAGCCTTCTATTTGCCCGATGCCACACCAGAAAGCATTCCTACTAAAGGAAGTACAATTGGTATACGTGCTTGGGAAGGGCACCAGCTAAGTGAAATAAGTTGGTTGGATGGAGAGGAGGTTCCGGAATATTCAATTCGTGTTTTACCAGGGCCAGAGTTTGATACCTTTTCGAGAGTAGAAGTTGCTCATTTTTTTAGTCAACAATACGAAGTAAGTAATGATTCTAATAGAATGGGATATCGCTTAGAAGCGGATGTGAAAATAGAAGGAAAAAGAAAAGAGTTGATTTCTTCAGCAGTAGTGCCAGGTACTATTCAAATAACTTCAGCAGGGAATCCGATCATATTAATGCGGGATGCTCAGACAACTGGCGGTTATCATAGAATTCTGAATGTAATAGAAGAAGATTTAAACAAAATAGCACAAATGAAAGCTAGAGAAAAGCTGAGGTTCTCTATCTGTAAATCAAGCAATCCATTCAAGCTTTTAACCTAATTCAGATAGAGAAGAAGACTTTGAATGGTTTAAGAAAGGGTTAAAGTTGGAGACAAAGTACGGTTCTATAGCGTCTAAAGAATAAATCAAAATATTAGATCGTTCGATAAACTATAAGATAATACATAATGAAAGCATTCTCTATTTTATTTTCACTATTATTTGTTGCAGTTATTGGTACTGCACAAAATTACTTTGAGTACCACAAAAAGATAAATAAGGCGGAAAGGCATATCGCGAAAGAACAATTTGCGGAAGCCATACCGATTTATCAAGAAGTATTTGATTCCTTTCCTTGGATTTTTGCTAAGGACGCACTTATTGCAGGGCAGTTGGCTGTTCATGAAGGGCAGGATTCTCTTGCACGAACTTTTGTCGTTAGGGCACTGAAGGGTGGAGTAGAGCTTCCTTGTATCTATCAGCATAAGTTCTTAAAGCAACTAGTGGATGATACTTTAAAAATGGAAGCAAAAGAGTATCGTAAGCTGTACTTCAAATCCATTGATTATCAATTGATGAAAGAAGTATCTGCGAGGTACCAAGAAGAACAAACATCCAAAATTGAGGCAAAAGAGTTTTATGTGATTTCTGTAAGGGAGAATTTTAAACTGATTAAGCAGTTTACGGAGAGAAACGGTTTTTTGGGAGATCGATTAGTTGGCTTGGATTATCCAAAAGCAGCGAAGAAATTACCTCCTTGCACTTGTGGCAATGAAAAAGTTATTCAGACACTCATGACCGTGGATTACCCCGTATCGGAGATGTGGGATCATTGGCGCAAAGCTATTGAAGATGGTCTATTGCACCCGCGTGAGTTTGTATACATGTTTATTGCAGAAAGGAATAAAGACTCCATGCTCTATTTGCCAAAGTTGCAGCGAGATCCTAATCGTGGAAGACCATTACTTCCTGATTTCCGATTTAACTTTCCTGGAGACGAAATTATTCGTAACATAGGTCGTGTAAATAGAGATCGAAAAGAGTGGGGGGTATGTGATTATAGTACGGATATTGGGAAAGAAGAGGTGGAGAAAAAGTATGGGTTTAAACTTTATTATGGTTATCGCTAGTTATAGATAATGAAATCATTTGAGGAGAGCTGATAAAACTTTGTACGGGAATAAGGTTGTGAAGAGATGCATTTGAGCCCGTGTGAAGGTGAGCCTTGGTGAGGGTAGGAAAGAAAGATGGGGTGAACTTGCTAACTTGCTAAGTTCACCCCATCTCCAAGTTATACCCTTACCAATTTATAGTTAGGGTTTTTCAGCGGAAGCTGGAACAAAGAGTGCTGGGATATCTCTTTCTTTATATAGGTTATTATAGTTCTCTACATCTTTTACTAGAATATCCTGCATTGATTGTTTGTGTAAGCTCCATTCTTTGACAAGATGCTGCAGTCTTTCTTTTGCACCTAAGGTTACTGTAGGATTATGCGTATCTACTCTTAACTTTAAGTTGAGTAGTTCAGCATTTAATTGATTTGGAAAGTTGATAACATCCTGAAAAGTTTTCTGTTGAGGTTGGATGAGATTTTTTTCCCAATCTTTTATTTTTTGAATAACGATCCTTCCTGTATCGATGAGTGGTTTTTCATTTTCCATTTTTGCCAAAACGCTATTCAGAAATTCCACTTGATCCTTTATTTCTCGCATTTGATTGACCGATTGATGAATATCTTTCACGGTGTTTTCAATTTGTACCAATACTTGTTGTTGGCTTAAATATTCGTTTTGATCAACATTAAGCCTTGGATCGGGAAGTAATATTGCTTTTTGTTTAAGTTCAAAATCTGGGCCTTTCAGAACGATCGTAAACTCACCTGGTGCGACATAACTGCCCCTATAATCTCCCAGAACAAATACCTTTGGTACAGCAGGAAGCCCTTCTTTTCTCAAATCCCAAGAGAAGCGATTAACGCCTCTTTTGCAGGGTAATGAGGTTTCCGCTTTAGGTCCACCAGGATAGGATTTAAAGGATTGGTCTTTCTGGTTAGAAAAATTGCGAACCAATTCTCCATCATCATTGTATACTTCCAAGCTTACCTCCATAGAATCCATATCAAAAGGGAGGTAAAAATCAATGATCATTCCATTTAGTGGATTTTGGCCTTGGCCAACAGGAGCCTTATTAGATGCAGATGTTGGTAGTTTTACCGTAGGCTTCGGTTGAAATAATAAAGGCTTACCATTTACAATGCCACCCATTGTTTGTTGAAGTGGGCCAATATCATCTAGTATCCAGAAACCTCTACCTGAGGTTGCAACGACTAAGTCATTATCTTGGATGGTAATATCTGTAATAGGGCAAACAGGAAGATTTAGCTGCATTGGATGCCAGAATTTACCATAATCAAATGAGAGGTATAATCCGTGTTCTGTACCTGCATAAAGTAAACCAGCCTTTTTACGATCCTCTCTGACTACTCTTACAAAACTTTCTGCCCCAATTCCCATAGTCCGAAGTTCCCAATTTTTACCATAATCTTTGGTATAGTAAATCATGGGGGTAAGGTCATTAAACTTATATCTATTAACGGCTATAATGGCTACACCAGGATGGTGTGGAGAAACTTCAATACTATTGATCAAAGACTCCTCAAGATGAGGAGGTGTTACATTATCCCAATTTTGACCACCATCCTTACTAAGGTGCACTAAACCATCGTCACTACCTACCCATATAATATCAGGGTCATGTGTAGAGCAGCTTAGGTAGCTAATTGTATTATAGTTCTCTCCACCTGCGCCTTCGTTAGTGAATGGCCCACCGCCTGGGCCTTGCTTTGACTTATCATTTAGTGTGAGGTCATCACTGATTTCTTCCCAACTTAGACCGCCGTCCTTCGTGCGCAATACCACATTAGCTGCATGATAAATAAGTTTTGGATCATGAGGAGAGCTGACGATTGGTGCATTCCAATTAAAACGATACTTTTGTTCACTCGGAAGCGTACCTAATCCTACATTAGGATAGGCCATAATATCTTTGGTTAAGGCTGTTTCGTGATTATAGACAGAAATATTTCCTTGATAGCTACCGCCGTACACTAGTTTAGGATCGTCGGGGTCAAATGCAATGAAAGCAGATTCTCCTCCAGCTACTGGGTACCAATCTTTCCAGTCAATCCCTTGGTCTGTCGTTCTGCTAGCAATCGCAACAGTTGAGTTATCTTGTTGTCCGCCATATACATAGTAAGGAAAACGATTATCAGTAATAACTCTATAGAACTGAGCTGTAGGTTGATTTGACTGAGAAGACCAAGTTTTTCCACCATTAAAACTGATGCATGCACCACCATCATTACCTAAGATAAGGTTTTTAGGATTTTTGGGGTTGATCCAAAGATCGTGTTGATCTGTATGTGGATTAGCAATAGGTTTAAAGGTCCGTCCTCCATCGCTAGATTTGAGCAGTTGTGCATTGAGTACGTAGACGGTTTCTACATCTACGGGATCTGCAAATATTTCGATATAATACCATGCTCTGGCGTAAGTCAACCTACTACTATTGAGGTGCTTCCAAGTCTTACCGCCATCATCTGAACGAAAGACTCCTCCTTTTTCCGCTTCGATATTAGCGAATACGACCTCTGGGTTTACGGGGGATACATCTAGGCCGACTTTTCCCATCTCACTAGGAAGGCCATCAGCCATTTGCTCCCAAGTCATGCCACCATCGGTTGTTTTATAGATACCTGATCCTGGCCCTCCGCTCCTGATGGTCCATGGAGTACGTTGATGGTCCCACATGCCTGCGTATAGTACTCTAGGATTATGCTGGTCCATTTTAAGAGAGCTTGCTCCCGTCGAGCCATTGATGAAAAGGAGTTTTTTCCAAGTTTTGCCGCCATCGGTTGTTTGGTAGACTCCACGGTCGTTGCTGTTTCCGTATAAAGCCCCTTGTACGGCGACATATACGATATCCGAATTTTGAGGATGAATTTGAATGTCTGCAATATGGCGGGAATTGATCAGATCAAGGTGATTCCAAGTTTTACCTCCATCGTCTGAGCGATAGATACCATCACCATGGGAAGTCATAACGCCTCTTACAGCATGCTCTCCCATTCCTGCATAAATGACATTAGGATTTGAAGGACTAATAGCGAGTGCTCCGACTGAGCCAGTCCTGAAGAAATCATCTGAAATATTGTTCCAATTCAGGCCTGCGTCAGATGTTTTCCAGACTCCTCCACCAGTAGTACCCATAAAATAGGTAAAAGGATCATTAGGATGTCCCGTTACTGCGACGCTTCGGCCTCCCCTGAAAGGTCCGATATTTCGCCAATTTAAATTTTCGTAATGAGCTGCATTGAATACTCCCTTCTCAGCAAATGCTTTTTTTGTTTGTGCATTGGTGCAGTTCATCACTAATAGGACGGCGGCCACGACGACGCCCCAAGTGTTCGTGTGTCTCATTTTCCACGCTTTTAAAGCCAACGACTATAAGTAGATAGTCGCAAAAGCTTGGGGTTTCTAGTATGTAGTTTTCTCATGAATTTGCCACTAAAGTTACAATAAAAATTAAACTTTTTGCAAGGCATTGTTTAAAGTTTTTTAGTATACCTCTTTAACTGAGTATCAATTGCTTTTTTAACTTTAAACACTTCAAGAGAAATCTACGATTTCATGAAAATTGCCTTATCATTTAGGAGTGGGCTTAATATTTTTCAACCTAATCCTAATTCAGCAAGTGGTTCTTAAGGTGGTGTTATTTTTTTTGAACGCAAGCAAAAAAAGCAAATACCAAGGGCTCTGATAAAAGAACCTCTTGATATTTGTTCATACTTTGTTTTTATCTCGAAAACAAATGGAGCTTAAAGTTTGCCATGATTTAAAGTGTATAGACAATGAGAAAATTTTCTGAAAAGTGCGCAAACTTATTACTCCGCAAAGGGTAGTATTTGGATCAGCATAGGTGTTAATTTGGCCTAATTGCTGATACAAAATTATCCAAAAGGATTTTTTTGTGGTTTACGAAAGTGAAAGAAAAAGGTTACAGTTTTTAATGATTTTATGGGAGTAATGAGGCTTGGCAGTGAGGGATATTGTGAGGTGGTGTATTTAGGGCTAGGGGGTATTTAATCGCCCGCCTTTGGCTAAAGGCAGGCGATTAAAATGTATTTGGAAATGATCAGTCGATACGAAATAAATAAAAGGATATTAGGTGACCTAATTTTCAACTAAGATTAGTCCTTAACTATTCTGAAGCCGACATATCGCTTGTTGCTATTCTTTGAATCGGCATGCTTGTCGATATAGTCGTAGGCACTAAAACCGTATGTATGGCCATCATTGGCATATTCAGCCACATTGCCTCCCAGGTCATAGATTTCTGCATCACCAACTTTGCTTGGAGAGTGTTGTCCTACTTCTTTTATCAAACTTGTTTTTAGCTCTGATAGCTTAGCTTTAAACATTTCCATATCCTCTGGCGTGATATCATATCCTGCCCAGTGGTTAAGGATATTTGCCTTTGCAGCTAAGCCTTTCGCTTTTTTATGAAGCATTTTGGCTTCTTTCTCATTTGGTAAGCGATAGCTTTGGCCAGTTGTTTGGCTAAGCCATTTAGCATAAGCTTGTGCTTGTTGAAAGCTGACCATAGCAGGATAGTTATCCTTTCCTTGTGGATAGGAGAATCTGCTACTGTAAGCTCTAAATTGAGCATTCGTGATTTCAAAGCGGCCATATTCAGTGCTATCTTTTGCCATGGCAACCGTTTCAGGTAAAAGCTTACCTTTGATTGCTGTGCCATATAAGTGGCCTGTTCTGGCGGCTTTTTCTTTTTTCATGAGCATAGCTAATGGACTGTCTTCCTTGAAAGCCTCATTCTTCTGAATGTCTTTATTAAACAAGTAAGTATCAATCCATGCAATTTCCTCTTTCATTTTACGCAATTGATGCGTGATTTTTCCTAAACCATGTGGCTGACCAGGGAACCAGAGGAAGCGTACTTGTGTTTTGCCAGCTTGTTGCAGAGCCCGGTAATATTCCCATCCTTGATCACGTGGTACGGCACGATCTTCACTTCCGTGAAATATAATGGTAGGTGTTTTAACCTTTTCTAATTCGAATAATGGCGATTTGATGATATAATTTTCATTGTAGGTTTTGCCATCTACATCATCCCAAGGTGCACCTCCAAAGTAACTTTGGTCAAAAGAAACACCAAAACGGCAAGTTCCAAAGTCAGAAGTCCAGTTGACATCACCTGCTCCTGGGCATGCTACTTTAAACATATCAGGATAACGAACAGTCAACATTGTTGTGAGAATGGCTCCATTAGACCAACCCATAACACCTAACTGATCCATATCAATCATACCTTTCTCGTTCAGGACTTCTAGTCCTTTCGTGATATCTTCTAATTCAAGATCGTAGTAATTGCCTTTGATCGATTCTACAAACTCGCGACCATGGTTAGAAGAACCGTGGTAGTTAGGCTTTAATACGAATGCTCCTCTTTGCGCAAGGATTTGAGGGTAAGTAGACCATCTTTCACTCCAGCTATCACGATCTACACCAGCAGGGCCACCGTGGATAGAAAGCACTAAAGGATAGCGTTTACCTTCTTCGTAATTCTCAGGATAATAGAGAATTCCATTGACGTCATCATTGTTGTAGCCTTTCCATCTGAATACTTCAGATTTGGTGATACTTTTTTTAGCCAATTTTCCATTGAGCTTTATCAACTCTTTTTCGTTATTAAAACGAAGTGTATTTCCCGAAAGGGAGAGATCTGCTACATAGTACTTTGGCAATTTTGAAGCGGTAGAATAAGTATATGCTACTTTCGTAAAATCTTCAGAAATTGCAGAAATACTTAGGTGTTCATTCTTTTCGCCTAGATCTAATAATGTTTTAGTCCAAGAGCTAGTACCTCTTTTATAAAATGCTAAGATATTCGTTGGACCATTGGCAAGAGAAACTAAAATATCATTAGCAATCAACTCATAGCTGCCATTGGTGCCCCATGAATGATTGAGGTTAATTTTTGAATAATTATTTGTAGCTAAGTCGTAGTAATACATTTCAGACATACCTGCTCCATTCCATTCAGGATCAGAAGAAATCGTTGCTACAAAATAAAAGCCTTTATCATCTTTCGTAAACGAAAAGTTATAAGGTTCCTGTAAATCTTGTAGGATTCTTTTGGTATCACCTGTTTTTAGGTTTTTTAGGTAATGCTGTGGATCTGGTGTTGCATCAGATGCGTAATGACGGCTCATGACTAGAGAATAGAGCATCCAGTCGCCATCCTGAGAAACTTTATAAGAATAAATAGGGTAGTTGTTTTCTGTTAATCTTTTAACTTTCTTGGTTTTGAGGTCAAATTGATAAACATGTGATTTTTTCCAATGAACAGAATCTTCTACCACAATTACATTATCCTTCTCTTTAGCTTTTTCCTGTTCATAAAGGCTTTTCCCATCATTGGAGACAAAAGCAAAAGTGCTGTCACTCATCCATTGCATATTGGAAATGCCGTTTTTGAACTCGTGTACCTTTTTAGGTTCTCCACCAAAGATGCTCATTTCCCATAGCTTATTACCTTTATCTCTTCCGGAGAAGAAATAAATTTTTTCACTATCTCTAGAGAAAGTGGGGCTATAGTCGCTATCATCTCCATTTGTAATTTGGAAGGTACGGAATGCATCTTTTTTAATCATATCTAGGCGAGTCAGATACAAATCACTAACAAATCGATCCTTCTTTTTGACTGCTTTTCTTTTATTCCAAACGACCATTTTATTATCTGGAGAAAAAGAAAGGGAGCGAGCATATTCTGTGTAGATGATGTCTTCAGGAGTCCACTTTTTGGGATCTTTTTTTTCATCCGTTTGTGCAAATCCACTAATCGAACTAGCCAACAATAAAAACGCGATTGCAATCAGGCGAATCATAGATATTGATTTTACTTCTCTAATGTTATAGTATGTGGTGAACTAGCGAGTATATAATTAGCATTTTTTTCTACTTCACACCTTGGTTAAGCGTGGTAAAAATAGCAAAACTTTTAAGAATCAATTATTTCCTTCGATAAAGGTCAAGGTAGAAATTATCTAAAAATAGTTTTTGGCCGTGTGGGTTAAAGATTTCACCTTTTATTTCCCATTTTGGATTAATTCCTTCTGGGACTTTCATGAAAAAGCTAGCCTCTCCCCATTGGTCAATTTCGCCAGCTGGCCATATAGAATAAGTGTCATTACCTATGTAGGAAGATAACTTAACACTTGCACCTTTGATCTTATTTTGTTGTTCATCAAAAATTTCAAGTACTAAGATCATACATTGATCTCTAGCCCAAAGTCGATGTTCTCCCCTCATATAAGCATGTACACCAATGAGAAGCCAATCATTTGACTGTACATCTGGGCCGGCTTTGATTCGTTTAGTTCTCATAGGGAATTCATCTAAATCAAAATTGGAATATTTGCCTGAATAAGACAAGATGGAATCTCTGGTGTCCGGATATGCTTGAGCATCTTCAAAACCATCAAAAATTAAGCGTTTTACAACTTTGATGTCGTTGGTATCAGGTTGAAATTCTTTTGAATCGTATGCTCGAAGCGAATTAAGACTGCCTTTAAGTGTGCCAAATGTTTCCCAATAAAATGCTGCATTACCGCGTTCTGACCAGATGACACCTTCTTTCATTTGCCAAGTTTGAAATAGGTTAAGCCAAGCAAAGAATGCAAATGCTAATACGGATAGCCATCCTGCCCATTTTTTCTGCCAACAGAAGGAATAAAAAGCAGCTAAGCAAAATGCTAAAAGCGGATAGGTTTCTACCATTGGACGTTGACCGAGTCCTGGAAAAAATGTCCAAGCGTAGTAACAGTAGTGAATATAAGCATGAAGACCGACGAAAGCTAAGATCGAAAGCATTACCTTAGGGTAATATTTTGGCAAAAGCCACCAGCCAATTAGGCTGAACATCATGATAGGGGTATAAATTAGCCAACCATTAGAAAAATGTAAAAAACCTTTGTGAATTTGTGGTTTAAAGAAATTGAAACCTTCTCCTTCATAAGGATTAAAGTATAATTCACCACTAACATAATACCAATACATGAGCTGTGGAGAGAAAACGACTAACAAACCAATACCTGCAATAATTAGATAATAGTAATGTTTGACGAAAAACATGATTCTTTCTTGGAAAGTTTTCCATGATACAATCCCCCACAATAATGGAATCAAAATACTGATTACTTCGGGCACTCTAGTTATAGCTATTAAACCAACAACAGCACCAAGTCCTAATGCTTTTAACCAAGTTGGATTTTTATAAAAATGGACGGTCAAATAGAGCAATAAACAGTAGTCAAAAAATAAAAAACCATGGGCCATGGTAACATAAGTGGCATGGAAAAATAGGTTGGTTGCCAATATGAGTGACAGAATAGTAAGAGTAACAGTTATGGGTTTGAAATGTTCTCGAAGCAATAAAAGCAGAAGGTGTAAACCAAGGAGTAAATAGGTGATGGTAGAAAAGCCGATCGCGAATAGATAGGGCTTTGTCCAACCATTTGCATCGTATTTACTACTGATAGAAGCCCAAAGGTGCCCCAAGAAAAAAAAGGGTGTCTCCATGATAGGGACTCCTAATGTATATTTGATATACATCCGACCTGTTTTAGTAGGACGAATACCATGTTTTACTTTTCGTTGATCATCAGCATTAGGATGAACCTCTTTCAGTGTAGTAATAGTTTTATTATAATCTCCCACATCTTGATTAACAAAAGCAGAGACTACAT
>JAKVCU010000009.1:30531-77196 GCA_022448955.1 Saprospiraceae bacterium | reverse complement strand
GCATTTGGCAATGATCCTATTACACAACAAGATGGGTGGATTGTCAAAATGGATAGCGAAGGGCAAAGTTGCGATGATAGTCCAGATTGTCTATTAGTAAACATCGCAGAAGTTGAAGCAAGTGGCAAAGCACAATTAACGGTTAGTCCTAATCCTGCCAATGACCAAGCCTTGTTATATTATTACTTACCAAAGGTGCTATCTAATTGCAGTATCGAGGTATATGACCTTAATGGTCGCTTAGTATTTTCAGAACTACATCAGCAAGCTTCACAAGAATATGGTGTACAGCTAGATGTAAGTGCATGGCCATCGGGTATGTATGTGGTGCAGTTACGATCGGAAGAAGGTGTTTTGCTCGCAAGCTCGCTTTTGGTGAGGGGGTGAGGTGCTCGCAGGCTCTTAAGCACCCTATGAAGAATATTCACCCGTGTTTAATCAAACACAATTGTCCTATTAGCAAAAGGTAAAATTTTCCTTTGAAGCTGTAACCAAATAGCTTGAGACAATACCACTTTTTCCACATCTTTTCCTTTGCGGACTAAATCACGGATTTCATCTTTATGTGATACATGGACTACATCTTGGGCGATGATTGGCCCCTCGTCCAGATCTGCTGTAACATAATGACTAGTGGCACCAATAACCTTCACTCCACGCTTGTAAGCAGAATGATAAGGCTTTGCCCCTTTAAATGCAGGTAAAAATGAATGATGGATATTGATGATTTGATTAGGAAATTGGTCAACAAAATCATCTGACAATATTTGCATATAACGAGCTAAAACTACGAAGTCGATATCATTATTTTTCAGAAGCTGAATCTCCTTAGCTTCCTGCTCTGCTTTATTTTCTTTATTAATGGAGAAAACATGAAAAGGAATTTCGAAACGATCAGCGATATACCTTAAATTTTCATGATTACTAATAATGAAAGGTATATCTACTGCCCATTCACCTGATTTATATCGCTGTAAAATATCATATACACAATGAGACATTTTAGAAACAAATAAGACCATTCTAGGCAGTTTATTCGTAAAATGTAACTGCCAGTCCATTTCAAACTTATTCCCAATTAAGGTTCCAAAAAAATCACTAATCTTTTCTCTTGGTATAGCAAAACCATTTAGTTCCCACTCTACGCGCATAAAAAACTGACCAACATTACGGTCTACATGTTGATCCAAGCTAATAATGTTCCCTGCATTATTGTGCAAAAAGTCCGTTACCGCAGCCACTAAACCCTTTTGATCGGGGCAATGCATTAATAAAATAGCAGTGTTTCTTAAGCCCTCTTTCATTTTTTCAGATTTCAGATGAATGCGCAAAGCTGACCAGAATTTTAAGATTATCCAAATTTACCTATAGAAGAATCATAGATTTAAAAAAGTTTAGCCATTCAGGTAGGGTAAAAAAAAACTAAGCTGTTTCATTGTTGAATACTAAAATTGTCCACCAGTAAATTATTGATAATGAAGCACCTCCTTATTTTTATGATTCTCTTTATGAACATACAGCTTGCCGAAGCTCAATTTGATCATCTCGACTTTATTGGAGCTGGGCATGATCACTACATTAATGTTGAAACCAGTTCCGATGATACTGGAGTAGATGGGGGGTCTACCCTTGATGGATTTGACATACAGAATGATGAGCAATTGAAAGATGCTTCCCGCTTTTTAGCACAAGCTTCTTTCGGTGCAGATTACGCTACTATTCAAATGACAGCAGCTATGGGTTATGATGCATGGTTAGAGGAGCAGTTTGCCTTACCCCAAATAAGCATAGCCGAAGAAATGAAAAGAATAAGGTGGTTAGATTATTTTGAAGAGGAGGAAGAGGAAGAGGAATTTTTCCTTGGTTCCCACTATTTTGATGTGGCATGGATTCATAATCATTTGACTTCCCCTGATCTCCTTAGGCAGAGAATGGCTTTTGCTTTGAGTCAGATAATGGTGGTTAATCGCAGAGCTGATTTATTTGAAGATTATGGCCTATTTGGTGGCCATTATTACGATTTGATGATGGCCAATAGTTTTGGTAAATACCGAACACTTCTATCAGAGGTCACCTTGAATACGCATATGGGTATCTTCCTTTCCCATTATAATAATCGCAAAGCTAATCCAACACTTAATATTCGTCCTGATGAAAACTATGCTAGAGAAATCATGCAGCTTTTCAGTATTGGGCTTTGGGAATTAAATACAAATGGAAGCAGACGATATGATGATCAAGGTCAGTTTATCCCTACTTATAACAATGAAGACATTAAAGAATTTGCACAGGTTTTTACAGGGCTGAGTCATCCTTTCATTAATGGTTTTGAAGTAGAAGACCCTATTGAATATTTTCCAAATAATGTGGCTCTACTACCAATGAGTATGTATGAAGACTATCATGATACAAGTAGCAAGATGCTGTTGAATGGAGTCGTTTTACCAGCCGGCCAATCAGGCATGGAAGATATCAATCAAACATTGGATCATTTATCTACACATGCGAATACAGCTCCTTTCATTTGTAAACAATTAATACAGCGGTTTACGACATCCAATCCAAATGCTCAGTATATACAGGATGTAGTGAATGTATTTAATCCCAATTCGCCCAATAACTTCCAAGAGGTTTTACGCGCTATTCTTCTACATCCACAAGCAAGAAATTGTCACCCCACAGCGTCCTACACATTTGGGAAGTTGCGAGAGCCCATGGTTCGAGTAATGAATATGTACAAAAGTTTTCAAATAGCACCCAATGTAGAAAGTACTTTCTTATATGAAATTGCTTGCCTAGGTGAAACGGTTGGACAATTCCCTTTGGCTGCACCGAGTGTTTTTAACTTTTATCGACCTGATTATTCTCCCCAAGGTCCAATTCATCAAAACTACTATGTAGCTCCAGAATTTCAAATCCTCAATGCCACCAATGTTATCGGCATCATAAATGATGTTCAAAATCGAACAATTTTTGGTCCTTTTACAGGAACATTTTGTGAAGAAGATGAATTTGATTTTGATCCAGCAGAAGAAATCGACTATGCTTATAGCGAAGAAGACTGGGTATATGAATGGCAAGATTTTTCAGATGTAGAACCATTGATGGGCAATTCAGAAGAACTTATCAATTATTTAGATATCCTTCTTGCCAATGGTTTGCTGCAGGAGGATACTAAAAGTATTATTAAAAGTGCAATAGATCAACTGGAAACGCCAGAAGAACGTATACGAATGGCGCTGTATTTGGTTTTCATTTCGCCAGACTACGCCATCTTAAAATAGGAGTCTGTTTAGGGATTTATTCTGTATGTCGAAATGGTCAGTAGTTTGTCTATTACCAACAACGGATTATTCTCGTCATATCTGTAAAGTCCATGACTAAGTGTGCAATAGAGACTATTTTCCATTTTCGTTTATCAAAAATTAATATTCATGTCAACTCATCATAAAAAATATAATCGTCGTCAATTTTTAGGCACTGCTACTTGTGCTGCGATTGGTTCGACCACCTTCTTTTCCACTTTATTCAATCTTCAAGCAATGAATGCTGCATCTATGCAGCAATTCAACACCACCAATAATGAAGAGTATCGTGCATTGGTTTGTATCATGCTCGGCGGTGGAAACGATTCTTATAATATGCTTTGCCCGACAAGTAATGAACACTATAATGAGTATGCTGCAACCAGAAGCAATCAAGCACTTCCACAAACTAGTTTGCTGTCGCTAAATCCAATGACCTACAATGAAAAACAACTGGGCTTACACCCCAATTTAACGCAGGTGCAGTCCTTGTTTGATCAAGGGAAGTTATCCCTGCTATGTAATGTCGGCACTTTAGTACAGCCAACCAGCAAACAAGACTATCTAAATAGCAACAATCTGCCTTTTGGCCTTTTCTCTCACGCCGATCAAGATCAGCAATGGCAGACCTCAGTACCTCAAACCAATTCACCTACGGGCTGGGCTGGACGATTGGCTGATATGGTACAGTCTGCCAATACCAATCAAAACATTTCAATGAATATCTCCCTTTCGGGAAAAAATATTTTCCAGCTTGGGCAAAATGCATCCGAGTATAGCATTTTACCGACCGGAACAGGGTCAATAGGTATCAATGGTTATGGTCGTTTGCAAACCTTCGATCAAATCAGAACTGCCGCAATAGATAGTTTAATGGAAAAACAATATCAGGATATTTTCAAAAAGACCTATGCAGAAACAGTCACTGCCAGTCAAAACACTCACGAATTATTCAGCCTGGCAGTCGGGGAGTCTTCACTAAATACTGCTTTTTCGCAAACGGAGCTTTCGCAAAGGCTGCAGATGGTCGCCAGAACTATCAATGCAAGGGAAAGTCTTGGTGTAAGCAGACAAACCTTCTTTATCCGCCTAGATGGATTTGACAACCATGATGAGTTATTAAACAATCATGCCGCACTCATGAGTATGTTAGATGCTGGCTTGGGCGAATTTCAGGCGGCTTTAGCAGAAATGGGCCTAGAGGATCAAGTCACTACATTTACTATTTCTGACTTTGCACGTACGCTGACCTCCAATGGAAATGGTACAGACCATGCTTGGGGTGGCCATGTATTAGTAATGGGTGGAAAAGTAAAAGGGCAGGATATTTATGGCTCCTACCCTTCTTTAGCACTTGATACCAATATAGAAATTGGTGGAGGAGTCATTATTCCTCAAATTTCTACAGATGAATACTTTGCTGAACTCGCCCTATGGTATGGAATCCCGAGTTCTGACTTGGTACTATTATTTCCAAATATTGGCAACTTTTACAACAGCCTGTCAGGCGAAGCCCCCATTGGTTTTATGGATCTGAACTAAGAGTATGTCAACTATTTCTAATCATCAATTAAGAATCATTATTTATGAAACATATCATTCTGCTAGGTAGTTTTTTCCTTTTTTGTCAGGGCATACAAGCCCAATGCTTTGAAGCCGATGCTAGTATTTGGGAAGACACATGGGCAAGTTGCCAAAAAAGCGCTAATCCCATTGCCTCTTATGGTGAAAGCCATTGGATAAAATATGATTTTGGATACGTACGAAATCTTTCCAAAACTTGGGTATGGAATACCAATGAACCTGGTCATTTAAACAAAGGATTTAATCAAGTCCAAATCGACTATTCCATCGATGAAGAAGAATGGACGAACTGGGGAGAAATGAACTTCCCCATAGGTACAGGGGAAGCTATCTATGGTGGATTCTCTGGACCTGATATGCAAGGCATTAAAGCACGATATGTATTGATTACCGCACTCACCAACCACGGGCATCATAGCTGTTCTGGTATTGCTGAAATAAAGTTTAATTTATTACCTCAAGCAGAAGGTGCATCCGTAAATGGTAACTACGATAATTGCCGACCAGTAGAAGCCTTCGAAATAGAAATCTTTGAAGAGGATGCTGCATTACTCACTTGGGAAGCTGTCGAGCCTCATGATGATTACTTAGTGGAATATCGATTGGAAGGAACTGAGCAATGGACTGCTATTGAAGGAGATTATGAAGAAGCTTACTTGGAAGAACTGATTCCATTTGAAACTTATGAATTTAGAATTAATACGATTTGCTTCTCTGACTTAGCCACTTCAGAAGTTGGAACATTTACGCTTGGTACTGTTTCTACACAATCAGAAAAAGCGAAAGAATCAGCACAGCCTCTTGAAGTTTTCCCCAATCCGACCAGAGGTAATATTGGACTGGTATTTCAAAGTAATCAAACAGAAGATATACGGTATCATATTAAAGCCACTACTGGGCAACTCATGGAATCTGGGCAACTCATGCATTCGGGGGGTCGACAAGTCTACCCACTACATCTTGGAAATCTGCCAGATGGGGTTTATTATATACAAGTACTAAATAATGAAAAAGAACTGGTGGGTAGCAAACGTATAGTTAAAATCTCAAATTAAAAATGTATACTTTCGAATATTACAATGTAATTTAAGAACTTGTTTGGAAATTTGTTCTTTGAGGCGATTTTGTCAATAATTAGGTTAGATAAGGCCAAAGGTTACGATTTTAGCCATAGCTAAATGAGTGTTCTTTGAACGAGATATAAGCTAATTAGTGGTGAAATAAGCCCGACTAATGAATTCCAAACAAGTTCTAAGTTTACTGATTTTCAACCAGCTGATTTTTGCTCAGCTTTAGGCGCGGCGGAGCCTAATAGCCACAGCTATTAAGGCGAGTATGCAAGGCAGAGCTGAGTAAAAATACGCCTTCAAAATTTAAAGCAATTTAGATTACAGTACAATAAGCGGCTAGTCAAAATTGCTTGTATAAAAAATTCCAGGCTGCCGGCAGGCAGGCAGGTTCTAGCCTAACTACTTATTCATAAGCCCCAATATAACATAAACTTAAACCAAATTTGACCATTTTAGAGCATCTACCCTAGCATTCGGCAGCAATGGATATATTTTGACTAGCCGATTAATATCAATTTATTGTTAAGTTTTTAACAATTATTGAGAGTATTCAAAATCCTTGCTAACTTTATAGATTAGGACCTAAAATATGGCTTAAAATGCCTTTTGACTGCTAAGAATAGATGTACTATTAGGTTTATGGATATAAAATTAAGCAAGTTAGAATATTCTGTTTCAGAAAATGATCTGCTAAAAGGAGAGCTTCTTTTAGAGGAGGGGAAGATTCAGCAGTTATTTGAACTAGAAAAGCATCTATGGCTGGCAAAGGTAGAAGATGGACAGGCAGTATATGAAGTAGAGGTTAAAATTACCCCTTCGAAAGTGGTTGCCGTAAGCTGTGAATGTGTCATCTTCAAATCAGAAGGCATGTGTCCACATATTGTAGCTGTTTTATTAGCCATTAGAAAGCGGATTACTGAAATAAAAGAGCGTAAGCCCCTCAAAAAGAAAACCGCTACTTCAAACTCCCAAAAGCTAACCACCAAAGTTATTTTAAACAACGTCACTCACGATGATCTTATAGATTTTGTGCGCGAATTTGCTCAAAAAAATCGCAATTTCGCCATAGCCTTAAAGGCACGATTTGCTTCATCAGTGGATGGCATGGATCATCAGGAGAAATATCGCCAATTGATAGAGACCACCATAAGTGCATCTAGAAAGGCTGATCGAACGATCTCAAAGAGAGGAATCCAAAAAATTGATCAAGTCCTACAAGAGTTGCAGCATCAGATTGAGTCTGCCATTAGTCTTCGTCACTATACCATTGCATTTGCGATTACTCGCAGCATTATTGAAAAAATTACGCCTATTTTGCGAAAGCTGAGCGATGATGCTACTCCACTACTCGAACAGGTACATCATGGATTTAAGACCTTGTCTACAATCAGTAGAGGTATGCTTGCCCCTGAACTACAGGAAGAAATCTTGGAGTATTGTTTGGCGGAAGCAGACAAACGTGTGTATCGATCACAAGCATTAGATCATCATTTCTTTGATATTGCTCAATATCTTTCCAATACGGAAAACGGGAAAAAACAAATCCTTGAAGCCCTTAACAATCAGGAAAATAAATACCAACAAGAAGACTTCAACCCCATACTTTTCCTAAAAAGAAAATACCAAATTCTCTCTTCTTTTGAAATGGACAAAGAAGCAGCAATATTAATTGATAGATATATTGATCAAGCTGAGCTGTTGATCACTGCTGTAAAAACAGCCATCTTCACTGATCATGCACCTAAAGCCAAATCATTGGCTTTAAGAGGATTAGAGCAGCAGTATCATCCATCTTATATTTTCCAATTGGAAGAATTATTGTTAGAAATTAGTCAGGCGACTGCAGATAACTCTGCAGTCATCAAATTTGCTGAAAAGCGTTTTTTAGTAAGCTTTCAGCAAAAGTATTTTGACATTATCAAAGAAGCACACCCTAAAAAAGCTTGGAAAAACTTTGTAGACCAGCTTTTGCAAAAGCTGAATGGATTGGCCTATTCAATTGAGAAACCTGCAGCTATTGCCTTGGTCTTATCCGAAGAGGGAAGAGTAGAGCCTTTAAAAAAGCACTTAAAAGAAAGTAGGTCAATAGACCTTTTGATCAAATATGGTAAACGTATACTCCATCAAGAAGACGACATCATTTTTGATATCTACCAACAAATATTAAATCAATATTTAAATAATCACTTAGGTCGAACACCCTCTGTAAAAATTCGCACAGTTATTGCGCATTTGCATGAGCATGAAAAACATCAGGTAGCCAGCCAATTAGTCCAAGCATTCAGAAATCAATATGCAGAAAGACATTCCCTAATGGAAGAATTGGCTTGGTTTGTGTAACTTGCTGCGCTCTTAGCACTTAATTAAAAAGTTATTATAGCGTTATTAGTTTACTACAAATAACTCCACCATTAACGATACACGATGCGCGTAGAATTCTGGATGATCGGCAAGACGAATGAGGCCTACCTTAAAGAAGGCATGGAAATTTATCAAAAGCGTTTAGTGCGCTACCTACCTTTTCATGCAGTTATATATCCTGATATCAAAAATGCTGGTAAGCTCTCCAGTCAACAACTCAAGCAAAAGGAAGGAGAATTCATCCTTTCAAAACTCAAATCAGATGACTTCCTCATTCTTTTAGATGAAAAAGGAAAACAGTTTACCTCCGAAGAGTTTGCACAATATGTTGATCATAAACATCAATTGTCTTACAAACGAATCATCTTCCAAATTGGAGGAGCTTTTGGTTTTTCTGATGCCATGTATCAACGAGCAAATGCCAAACTAGGTCTTTCTAAAATGACTTTCTCTCACCAGATGATTCGTCTCTTCTTTTTAGAGCAATTGTATAGAGCAATGACTATATTGCGTAATGAACCCTACCATAATCATTAGTGATTGGTAGTTGGTTTTCAGTTTTAGATGAACCAATGGCCAAGAACGAACAACTAATAACCAATAAATGATCAGTTTAACCATAATAATCATTGTCGTTACCGTTTTGATTTCCTTCCAATCTTTTAGTCATCCTGCGATGAAGGGAGATTTGGTATTTCATCCTGTAAGCATTAAAGAAAGGGGTCAAGTTTATCGCTTTTTGACCCATGGTTTTCTCCATGCTGATTATCGACACCTTGGGTTTAATATGCTAACCCTTTACCTTTTCGGCGAAAATGTAGAAGCGATCTTCAACCTAGGAGCAGGACCAGTTTTGGGAAAAACCAGTTTCCTCTTCTTTTATCTTACTGCCATAGTAGCCTCCAGTATACAATCTTATATTCGATATCAAGATTTCTCGGGTTATAGCGCACTCGGAGCTTCGGGTGCCACAACAGCAGTGGTCTTCTCAGCAGTTATTTTTAGCCCCTGGGAATGGTTCATTTTCCCTCCAGTACCTGCTATTATTTTTGCAGTGCTGTATATTTATTACTCCAATTATATGGATAAACAAGCAAGTGATAATATTGGTCATAATGCCCATTTATGGGGTGCTGTTTATGGCTTGATATTTACGATTGTATTTTTTGGAATCATGAAGCCAGAATTATTGAACTATGCGCTAGATCAATTATTACAAGGACCAAAATTACCATTTCAACAATAATGTTTTTTATACTTTCCAAGACCTTAAATATCATTATCATGCCCATCAACTGGGTAGGATTTTTGTTACTGTTCGGGCTTTTTACGAAAAGTGAAAAGAAACGAAAAAGAAGTATTTTATTTGCGGTTATTCTATTTTTCTTTTTTAATAATCACTTTATTTACAATCAGGTGGTTCGTTGGTGGGAGGAAGAAACGATGACAGCAGATCAAATCACCCAGCCGTATGATATTGGTATTTTACTAGGAGGTTATTCTAGTCCGCATGTCATTCCTACAAAAGATCGACACAACTTTGGTAGACGAGCGAATCGATTTTTGAATGCCTTTGAATTGTATAAAACGGGTAAAGTTAAAAAGCTATTACTCAGTGGTGGTACAGGTGCGTTGCTACAAAATAATCCAAGTGAAGCAGTAGAGATAAAAGCCTTTCTGATGCGTTTGGGCGTAGAAGCATCTGATATTATCATCGAAGATCGATCTAAGAACACTTACGAAAATGCCCTCTTTACAAAACAAATTTTAGCCGAGGAATATCCTGATGCTAGTCTTTTGTTGATCACTTCTGCATGGCATATGCCTAGAGCAAAACGCTGTTTTTGGAAGCAAGGACTCCAGCCAAGCATATTTAGTGTCGATTTTCTTAGCGAACGAACAAGGGGAGCCTTGGAGTCTTGGTTGTTCCCTTATCGTTTGGGATTTGCTCGTTGGGAATATTTGATCAAAGAATGGGTAGGTATAATTATGTACAAGTTAAATGGTTATATATGAATCAAGATAATCCTTGGACGACACTAAGCACTAAAACGCCTTATGAAAATCCATGGATCAGGGTGGAGCATTCTGATGTGCTTACCCCAGCAGGTACAGCAGGTATCTATGGAGTGGTTCGTTTCAAAAACTTAGCGGTCGGCGTCGTCCCCATCGATCAAGAAGGTTATACCTATTTAGTCGGACAGTTTCGTTATGCCTTAGGTCGTTACTCCTGGGAAATTCCTGAAGGAGGTTGTCCTCTTGGCACGGATGCTTTGGCTACTGCCAAACGGGAGTTGCAGGAAGAAACTGGCCTTTCGGCAAATGAATGGACCACACTATTAGAAACAGATCTTTCTAATTCCGTAAGTGATGAAGAAGGTATTATCTTCCTTGCACAAGGCTTGGTGCAAGGCCAAGCCTCACCAGAAGACACCGAAGAGCTAGCCGTCAAAAGAGTCCCATTTGCGGAAGCTTACCAAATGGTATTAGCAGGCGAAATTAGAGATTCTCTTTCGGTAATGGGTATTTTAAGAGTACAGTTGATGATACAAGAAGGCAAAATTCTGCTTTAGTACCCCTCAGCCCTAGTACACTGTAATTTTTAACCAGCTGGTTTTTGCTCAGCTTAAGGCGAGTACGCCACGCAGAGCTGAGTAAAAAGACGCCTTCAAAATACTAAGTAATTTAGATTACAGTGTACTTATCCCCCACTGATCCTGATTATTTTTCCATTGGACTTTTTAAGGTGGTTTCGTTCTACTAACGCAATGATATCGCCACTTGGAAGTAATTGAATGGTACGTACTCGTCCTTCAATGTTTAAACCATAGGTCTCTCCTGTTGTTCGATTGTATTTCATTAATCGCCTGTATGCAAGAGAGCCTATCAAAAAGTGACCATTCCATGTGTTTATATTACTACTATCCACTTTAAGTAAACATGCTGGTGCAATAGCTTGGCCACCGTAGTGGGTAGGAACCGTCCAATAATGCTCTGGCAAAACGGTGAACTTAGCAGCAGAATCTAGCGAAATCGTGGAAGCCTGCAATCCATCATAATTGATGCCATAAGAAAAAAGAGGCCAGCCATAATTTTTCCCTTTTTCAATAATATTTAACTCATCGCCCCCCATTGGTCCATGTTCTACCCCAAATAAGGTATGGTTAGCTTTATCTAGATAAAGCCCTTGCACATCTCTGTGTCCATAACTCCAAATAGAACTTGGCCCCATTAAACTATCTATAATGGGATTATCATTCGGAATGCTTCCATCTTCGTTTAATCGATGAATTTTGCCAGCCTCATGATTTAAATCTTGAGCAAACCATACGGGGTCTTGGTAGGAAGAAAAATCAGAATTTCCAATATTTAAGAAAAAATGTGTGCTATCCTCCCATACCAACCGCATACCATTACCAGAATAGTTATGATGTTTGGTTTTAAATATTTCTTCCAATTGAACCACTTGATGATCCTTAATTTTAAAGCGGGATACCGTAGCAAAACCATCTTCAGGAAGATAGGCCACATAAATCCATTGATTTAACTGATAGTTGGGGTGTAAGCTAAGCTCCATTAAACCACCATGCACAATTGCTTTTATCCCAGGTGTGCCGAATGTAACAACTTCAGGGATTCCTTTAATTTCAGATAATATATTTTCTTTAAAATGAAATAATTTTCCAATTCTATCACTAATAAAATATTCTTTATCGTTTACGATAGCTAAGCCATAAGGGACAACGAATCCGTCTGCTATCGTTTCTACTTTAATAGGGTCATTACTCATGGGATAAGGAGATTCTGGAACTTTGATAGTATGGCTACAGCTGCCCAAAAAAACTAAGCATAAACATAGATAAAGGTATAGTATGGCGTTTCTCCTATGTATTGGACGGATTTGTTTCATTGATTAATTTTTAGTTGATTGTTTTTTCGAGTTGTCCTAAATTTATTTTTGTCGTTAAAACCCTATCATAGTTATTTTGATCAAACACCATATAAGGCCAGCCAAATGGTTCTACCTGCCAAGGCCACAAATATTGTATAAAAGCTATTTTTTGCCCATTGACTAATTCTATGGTGAGCAGTAGATTTGTAAAGGTGGTATGGGTTGAACCACCACTATCAGACAGCCCATCGGACATTTCCAAAAACTCATAATGCCAAGAGCAATATATTTTTCTAATTTTCTGCACTTTACAATGAGATGCATGATAGTCCTTCAATAGGTATTGATCACCTTTTTGTATGATTTCCATTTTCCCATCTATTATCCATAAATCTGTTATTTGTACAATAAATGGAATAATGACCAGAACCAACAAGAATAGAAGCTCTTGATAAACAAGACCAAGAATACCAAAGATTATAAATACAGTGATGTAAACATAATTGAGAAAATCATAGGCATGACCAAGCTTGCGATAAGGAATTTTCATAGGCATTGATTCAAAAGCATGTTTGAATGTATCCTTTCCTCTAAAGAACAGCCTTTTTATTCGTCAAATGGGTATTGATTTTAGATGAGCATCGTGTTACTGCAAATCATTTAACGCTCGTTCAATATCCGATAAGAATATTTTATCCATTTGTTCTACCTAGGTGTCGAACATTCTTTTCCCGTTGAGGTATTGATCTTTCGCTTTCGCTAAATACTGCTCATCTGCTTGAATCACTCTAAACCGACTAGTCTTTCCATTGCAGTTAAAATGAATCGGGTTCTAATGTAGCCACTCTGGCTGTTCTCCACGGATTGGTATTGGTTGCGAATCTGTTTTACTAAGGCACTTTTTTTGCCAATGTATTGTATTCCTTCATGTAAATGGAAATACTACTTTACTAGGCTTTCACGAAGGTAAAGCTTAAAATCAGGATCGTCTATTTCTTCGTCAAATGTAGAATCACCAACCCATCTAAGGTATTTGGATGGCGTTTCCTCATTTGAGCAGGCGACAAATCCAAGTAATAGGGATACGAATAACAGTCGCTTCTTAACTAGTTTTTATATTAATTTATTGGCAATTTCAAACCAATCATCATTCCGAATTCAAAGTCTGTGTTAGGCGGTTTTACCGCTACAAAATCTAAGCGAAAGAAGCGGAAAGCACTCCAACCAATTTTGTCAATACCGAAGGTATATTCGCTATAAGTCCCTTGATCATCTGTATACAGAATCGAAGTACCTAATACGGTCGAAAAACCTAATTTACGAATACCTGGAATCTTATCTAATAAAAAACCCTCAAAGTGATGCTGGAAATGGACCTGTGCATATAAGTTCTGCGTACTATACGCATAATACGGTAAGCGCATAAAGGAAGAAAGATATCGAGTAGGATTGCCAATGATGGTTTGATTGCCATTAAAATGCTTAAAATCAACGAAAGAAACCGCATCCTTATTCAAGAAGGTACCTACTTCTGCATTGATCTCAAAATAACCGATTAGTCCGAGCGGTGCATAGCCTTCACGAATTTGTAAAGAGAAGTGATCAAAATCGACATCGCTATCAAAGGCATTGATTCCTTTTTGATAGTGTATCCATATATCTGGCCATTTGGAACCTTGATTAAATTTACGGCCAGGATAACTAATATACTTTTGATTGATTCTAAAACGAAGATGTGCTTCAAAAAGCAAAGCGTTGTTTGTTTCAAATGTACGATCCCCTATTCCTTCTTGTAAGATGGAGTTATTATCTTGATAAGGTATTTCTCGATCTCGGAAACTATAATCTGTTGTGTTTTCTAATGGTTTTCTTTGGGCATATTCGACGGAAGTCCTTAGATAAACCCCATTGACAAGTTCTCGAGAAAAACCAATCTTTCCATAGGTTTTTTCATACAAACGCATAAAATTGTCCTTCCAATACATCGAAACAATCGTATTCAAAGTAGGGGTAATTGGATCATTAGGGTTAATTTGACGGGCCACTACCCCTCCTTCCAATCGCAATCGCGTATTATGAATACGATCAAAATTATACTGCATACTTACATCTCCTCTCAATCGTTTATCAGAAAGTCCATAGTTGGCTTTACTACTCAAACGAAACCATCGCTGAGAATAGGTATCATAATTTCTTCTTAAATTTAGTCCTAGATTGGCATTCCAGCCTTGGACTGCATTAAATTGTAGGGTGCTTATTGGAGAGTTTACAGAAAAATATTTACGTTCGTAAGATCTATTATAGCTATAACCAAAAAGGAAATTTCCAAATGTAAACTTATTGTTTTTTGCATCAATAGAATCTAAGTATGGTTTTGATTTACGAATGATTTGTAAACTGTCCTTCCTTACATAATCTACCTCTTCTTCTCGCGTCAAAGGGATTGGCCGTATACTATCGAAGTGTGCTATACTGATGTCATTAGCTTTCTCTTCCACTTTAAAGACTTCATTATCAAAAAATCCTTTTTCAAACTTAGGTTCAATATTATAGTTAGAATAAATTCCAGTGAAATCACCTACTAGTTTAAATCCAAAAATTCCTGCCTTAAAGCGGATACTTTGAGAAATCATTCGCCAAGTATCTGGTTCCTTCACAGGAACATGCACTTGCTTGATAAATAAAGAATCTAAACCAGGTTGCTTCATCGCTCCCCCTGAAAGAATGATATCCACTCCTTGAATGTTCCAAAGATCCTCTACAATATAAATGATACCACTATAGACAGGATCCTCACTTCTTTTAGGGATTATTTTAATTTGATTAATCAATCGATTGGATTCATCAAAAAAAGTACCCATCAATTGATATTTGTAATAAAATAGAGCATTATCATCAATCGGAGATATAATTTGACGACCAAAATTTGAGTAACTATCGTACAAATCAAAATCCATGTCAGAAGCACTATTAAAACTAAATCCATTATCATTCCCACTCACTTTCGAATAGAGCATATGCTCTTTATATTTATTAGGCTTTTTGAAATAGAGCTTTGATTCAGACTCTGAGAGATAGATTATTCCTTGGCGATTCGAATCCAAGGTTCCTGATAAATCACCAATATCTTGACCAAAGAAAGTCTTAGGAGCATCTAAAAACTTGATATTTCCTTTAATATAAACATCACAACTATACTCATCAATTAGATCACGATAATACTTTCGCTTAGCAATAGCTTTTCTGATTACAGCATAAGCTGGATCTTCCGCATCTGCTTTTACGACTACCTCTTGTAGCGCAATAGCCTGCTCCTTTAAGCTTACATTAAACACCTGTGGTTGGCCAGTGTAGTTCACTCGTTTTACTACCTGTTCATAGCCAATATATTGAAATACTAATTCATATGTTCCGTTTTTTAACGGTAACTCGTAAAAACCCTCAATATTTGAGGTCGTTCCAATGGAAGTTCCTTTGATATAGATAGTAGCAAAAGGAAGAGTTGTTTGATCTTCATCTGTGATCAGTCCAGAAATCTGAGCATTTAATGAAATGTTCAAAATTGAAAATAAACAACAACAGCATAAGATGGTAAAATTCTTAATCATAGCTAGAATGCTAATTTAGTTAAGGTTGTAATATTAATTTAAAGGAAACAAGTGTGTTTAACGTTTATTGCAATATAAACATTGCAATAAAACACCACTTTGGCAGGCAAATTGATGGGTATAAATACCAATAATAGTATATAAGAAGGCTGACGATACAATAATACATCATCTAGACAGAGAAAAAAATTCCTTTCTACTAATCACCTAAACTTTAGGACTAAAGCATCATTATTCGGAATAAAACTACCGCTTTCTAGTACGATCTCTAACCATAAATTTTTTGCGAATGATATCTTGCACTGATCTATCCTCAATTTTACTTTCTAGCCAAGAAATAATATCCAAATACAAAAATGGTCGACTTTCGAAAGGGTCTGGTTCAAACTTGGAAAGCTTTTCTTTTAATCTTGTAAATTCATTTTTCAATTCATCTTCACGCATACGTGGTGTTTTACGTAAGAAGCGAACAATTTCCTTTTGCACACCATGCAAGTCTTGCATTTTGGTCAAAAACCGATACAATGACTTCACCTGATATTCAACCAATTGTGCATTCCCTAATTCGAAGTGAGCTATGAGGTTTAAGATTCGAGCAAAACACTGGATGTCCTCTCTGTAATCAGGATTTTTCTGATTGATAATCATATTTAAGTACTCAATCGCATTTTCAAGATCTCCTGAACCAAAATATAAGCAAGCAATTCGATATTGAAACAGCATGACTCGATGATGATCCCAATTAAATTCATCTTCTTCAATCATCTTTGCCAGTTCTGGCACTAGTTCCAGACCTTCTGTAAAGGTACCTTCAAGATAATGTTTCTTTATTCGATGAATATATTTATAAAGATAAAATAGGCCTTCAATATTTCGAACTTGCGTAATATCAATCTCATTAGGTAAGTTCTCAAGTTTTTGCAAAGCCTTTACAAACCGCTCATAATACAAAGTATTGTACAATGCATTCAACAAATTATGCATCCCTTTGAGATATAAAGGTGCATTGAGCTCCTTCATTTGAGGCTCTAGCTCAAACAAATCCACCCAAGTTTTGGCATAACGATAACAAAGGGCAAAGTCCTGAGTAGTATGATAATACCAAACGTGCGCTTGACAATAATATAACTTGCCATAAAAATCTAAGTCTTTCACATCTACTTTTGGAAAGTTACTCACAAAAAACTCCTTCACCATATAGAAGTCTTTTTCATTGCGCACATAGCCTACCTTTAAATATAGGCCATATAGACGCAAGGCCAAATTGGAGAACTGATTAGCATATTCAATTGTTTTTTCTAGCTTTTCCGACTCTTTAGTTAACTCCTCTGCTCTTCCTTCAATACTTCGAGTAATATATTGACTCTCAATATGCTTTTCAAATTCCACAATTTCCAAGGCCATTGTCGAAAAATGACCATATTGTGCCTTTTGTTTAGCTTTTTCTAGGCTCTCTAGACTTTGCCGATATAGGCCTTTATTATACAAGACCTTTGCATAATCAACCATTTCTCGGATTTGAATATCCTCGTTATGGTTTTTATTGAGCAGGCGAAGACTAGTCAGGAGCTGCTTATATAAATGCGCTTTCAAATTTGAAAGCTGGCGTTTTTTTATAGCAGGCAATTTTTTTAAAATCAGTTCTTCGTCGTATTCTTTTTGTTTATCCAATACATCGAAAAGTTGAAGAAAAAGAATGTCTTCAGACGCCTGATTTCTTTTGACGAAAAGCCGAAAATGTCGCTTTTCTGCTCTAGTTAATGACTTAACAACCTGAATAAGATCGTCTGTTTTCTGTTTAGGCATTGTAAATCTAATTTTTCCAATAAATTGATTATCAATCCATTAATAAATACACCACAGGCTAAAATCTTGTATTAATTAGGTATTTTGGATTATAGGCATTAGGCCGAAGAAAATATCTTTGAAGTCAGCAAACATACACTTTTATTTCAATAATTAATACTCAGCATGTCAGACAACAGGATTTATATTTTCGATACCACCCTTCGTGATGGTGAACAAGTTCCAGGTTGTAAATTAAATACCAAACAGAAAGTTGAACTAGCTCTCGCACTCGAAAAATTAGGTGTGGATATCATTGAAGCGGGTTTCCCCATTTCGAGTCCTGGTGATTTCCAGTCCGTTGAAGAGATTGCTAAAGCCGTGGGTGATGTAGTTGTATGTGGACTTTCTCGTTCCGTAGAAAAAGATATTAAAACCGCTGCCGAAGCACTTAAATACGCAAAACGTCCGCGTATTCATACGGGAATCGGAACTTCTGAATCACATATCAAATACAAATTTAGAACTACACCAGAGAAAATTATCGAACGCGCAGTGGCTGCTGTAAAATACGCCAAATCTTTCGTAGAAGATGTAGAATTTTATGCAGAAGATGCTGGAAGAACAGATAATGAGTACCTAGCTCGCGTCATTCAAGCAGTTGTTGATGCCGGAGCAACTGTCTTGAACATCCCTGATACAACAGGTTACTGTCTTCCTGAAGAGTATGGTGCAAAAATACGTTTCCTCAAAGAAAATGTAAAAGGAATTCATAAGGCTATCCTTTCTACGCATTGCCACAATGACCTAGGTTTGGCTACGGCCAATTCGATCGCAGGCATTCAAAATGGTGCACGCCAAATCGAGTGTACCATCAATGGTATTGGTGAAAGAGCTGGCAATACTTCTTTGGAAGAGGTGGTGATGATCATGCGCCAGCATGCCCACTTAAATTTCCAAACTCAAATTAATACACCAAAGCTTCAAGGTATCTCCAACTTAGTATCCGAAAAAATGGGCATGCCTGTTCAGCCCAATAAAGCCATTGTGGGGGCAAATGCATTCGCTCATTCTTCTGGAATTCATCAAGATGGGGTCATCAAAAAACGAGAAACCTACGAAATCATTAACCCACTAGATGTTGGTGTTGACCATTCAAAAATTGTACTTACTGCCAGAAGTGGTCGCGCAGCGATCGCTTATCGTGCGAAACAAATTGGTTACAATTTAACTAAAATTGATTTGGATAAAGTATACTCTAACTTCTTAACTGTAGCCGATAAGAAAAAAGAAGTAAATGATGATGATTTAGCAGGTATCATTGCTGCTAAAACTTCCTTGGTCCAAGCTTCATGTTAATAATAAATATAACCGCAGTTGTAATCCCATGAACCTTTTTATAAGCTACAACTGCACTAAATATCCAAAATGGGTAAGACATTATTCGACAAAATCTGGGACGCCCATGTCGTCACAGCTGTAGATGGTGGAATGGAAGTATTGTACATTGACCGCCATTTCATCCATGAGGTGACAAGCCCTCAAGCATTCAGTGGGCTCAAAAAGCGTGGCATTGGTGTTTCCAGAATCGACAAAACTATTGCTACTGCTGATCACAATGTTCCGACAAAAAATCAACACTTACCAATTCAAGAAGAACTTTCTAGGTATCAGGTCCAAAAACTTGTTGAGAATTGTGAAGAATTTGGCGTTGAACTCTATGGATTAGGTCATCCATACCAAGGTATTGTACATGTTATTGGTCCTGAATTAGGAATTACAAAACCAGGAATGACTATTGTTTGTGGCGATAGCCATACTTCTACTCATGGCGCCTTTGGTTGTATTGCCTTTGGTATTGGTACCAGTCAGGTGGAACAAGTCTTAGCGACTCAATGCTTGCTTCAGAAGAAACCTAAAAAAATGCGTATCAATATTGAAGGAGAACTTCAAGCAGGTGTGCTATCAAAAGATATTATCCTTTATATTATTTCTAAGTTATCTGCCAGTGGTGGTACTGGTTACTTTGTAGAATATGCTGGCTCTGCCATCCGTTCGCTTTCCATGGAAGCAAGAATGACCATCTGCAATATGAGTATCGAAATGGGTGCTAGAGGTGGTATGATTGCACCAGATGAAAAGACATTCGAATATGTAAAAGGAAAAGAATATGCGCCAAAGGGAAAAGACTTTGATAAGGCTGTAGCACATTGGAAAACTTTATTTTCTGACGATGATGCTGTATTCGATCAAGAATTCACTTTCCCAGCAGAAGATATTGAACCGATGCTTACCTATGGTACCAATCCAGGTATGGGGATCAAAATCAGCCAAACGATTCCTTCTGAATCAGGGAAAAGCTTCCAGAAGTCCCTTAATTACATGGGTTTTGAATCAGGCGAATCCATGCTTGGTAAGCCGATTAATTACGTATTCATTGGTAGCTGTACCAATTCAAGAATCGAAGATCTTCGCATAGTCGCTGATTATGTAAAGGGAAAGAAAAAAGCAGACCATGTTAATGTGATGGTAGTTCCTGGTTCTAAACAGGTGGAAAAACAAGCCATCAAAGAAGGCTTAGATAAAATTTTTGCAGCAGCTGGTTTTGACTTTAGAGAACCTGGTTGCTCTGCTTGTCTAGGAATGAATGAGGATAAAGTACCAAAGGGAGAATATTGTGTAAGTACTTCTAACCGGAACTTCGAAGGTCGTCAAGGACCAGGAGCTCGAACGATCCTAGCCAGTCCTTTGATGGCTGCAGCCACTGCAATCGAAGGAAAAATCATTGATTTCAGAAGTCAAATTTCCCAAAACTAAACCAATGGATAAATTCACTACTATACATTCATCGGCAGTTCCTATGCCCATTGAGGATGTCGATACAGACCAAATTATCCCAGCAAGATTCTTAAAAGCAACTACTAGAGATGGTTTTGGCGATAACTTGTTCAGAGATTGGCGGTTCCATCAGGATGATTCGCCAAAGTCAGGTTTCGTACTAAATAATCCGATTTATAGCGGCCAAATACTAGTAGCAGGCAAGAATTTTGGCTGTGGCTCTAGTCGCGAGCATGCTGCTTGGGCGATTCACGACTATGGATTTAAAGTAGTCGTTTCCAGCTTCTTCGCTGATATTTTTAAAGGAAATGCTTTGAACAACGGGATTTTACCTGTCGTAGTTAATGAAGAATTTTTAAATGAGATTTTTCAAGCAATCGAAGCTAATCCTAATACAGCATTTAATGTCGACTTGGAAAAACAGACTTTTACCATCTTAGAGACTGGAAAAAGCGTCAGTTTTGAAATTGATCCATACAAAAAAATGTGCTTAATTAACGGCTATGATGATATTGACTACTTAATTAGTATCAAGGATCAAATCAGCGCTTTCGAACAACAACAACTTGCTTTCTAAAGCAAAATAAAACAAGAACTAACTAGCAAAATAAAAGCTCAGAAAATATTTTGCGAAATGAAAATCGTTTATAATGAGAAAAAAAATTGCAGTACTCCCGGGTGATGGTATCGGACCAGAGGTAATCGAACAGGCCCTAAAAGTCTTAGATGCAGTAGGTGATCGTTATGATCATTTTTTTGAATATTGTTATGCTGATGTAGGCGCGGTAGCCATAGATAAGCATAATAATCCCCTTCCAGATACGACTTTAGAAACTTGTGTAGAATCAGATGCCATAATGTTTGGAGCCATCGGCCATCCAAAATATGATAATGATCCAAACGCCAAAATTCGGCCAGAGCAAGGCTTGCTAAAACTACGTAAAGAACTTGGCCTATATGCCAACCTACGACCAGTAACTACTTATCCCAAATTACTACACCTCTCCCCACTAAAAGAAGAGAAAGTTAAGGATGTTGACTTGCTTATCTTAAGAGAGTTAACAGGTGGAATCTACTTTGGTACAAAAGGCAGAAACCACGATGCAGGAACAGCTTATGATACCTGCGAATATAGTATTCCAGAAATTGAGAGAATTGCAAAATTAGCCTTCGAAAATGCAGCTAATCGTCGCAAAAAAGTAACATTAGTAGACAAAGCTAACGTATTGGAAACTTCTCGCTTGTGGCGAGATACCGTGCGTAAAATGGCAGCATCTTATCCGGATATCACCTTAGACTTCATGTTTGTAGATAATGCAGCGATGCAACTGATCCAATATCCAAAGAACTTTGATGTGATTTTGACCAGCAATATGTTTGGTGATATTCTATCAGATGAAGCAAGTGTTATTGCGGGTTCTATGGGCCTTTTGCCGTCGGCCTCTATAGGAAATAAAACATCCTTATTCGAACCTATACACGGTTCATTCCCACAGGCAGCGGGCGAAGATATTGCCAATCCAATGGCCACTATCCTTTCCGCAGCTATGATGCTGGAATCATTTGGTTTGCTGGAAGAGGCGAAGCTGATTCGTACCAGTATCAAAAAAATATTAGAAAAAGGCATTGGTACACCTGAATTGAATCCAAAAATCATTTACAGTTGCAGCCAAATCGGAGACTTCATCGCGCACATGATCGCAGAACATGAAGACTTCTCCATGCGCCAAGAAAAAATGAGTGATGGTATTTCTACCATCATATAAACTTGCAATTTTTAAGTTCGAAGTATAAACGATTTGAGTTTTGGAGCAGTACCTTTTGGGTACTGTTTCTTTTTTGTGGCAACAATTGGTAGATCTGAAAAAGTAGCTCACCTACTTGCCATCTCCAAAAGGATGAAGCACATAAAGCGTAAAAGAAAAGGCCAATAAAGAAGATACCTAGCTCCAGAAATGATTTAAAATCCTAAACTAGCAAAGTTGATATACATACCGTATTTT
This sequence comes from Saprospiraceae bacterium, assembly GCA_022448955.1. Lineage (GTDB taxonomy): Bacteria > Bacteroidota > Bacteroidia > Chitinophagales > Saprospiraceae > JALEHC01. Next base: position 54,750 of record JAKVCU010000009.1, on the reverse strand, counting down.
TTAGATAAAAATATTTTTTTTAAGTCAGTCCAAAAATTGTGTGTAACTTTCCTATCGATTATTAGTTACAATTTTGACTAGCCGCTTACTCTAATTAATGGTAAATTAATCATCCCATACAATGAACGAACTCGATCACCTATACTTCGAATACCAGCATACTATCCGCAGCTACGATATTGGGATGGATAAAAAAGCTACTGTTCCAGCACTGATCCAGATCATGCACGAAGCAGCTATGAAACACGTCCTAAAACTAGGACTATCCGCCTTTGAATTAGAAAAACAACACCTAGCTTGGGTACTGATTCAACAACGTTTTGAACTCATTAGCGCTCCTCTACTTGGTGAAACGATTACCATCAAAACCAATCCTAGTGGATTGGAAAGAGTAATCACATATCGCGATTTTAGATTGTATAATCCATCAGGTGAGTTGTTAGCTCAGGCCAGTACTTCTTGGCTACTCATGAATACGCTTACACGCAAAATGGCTCGATATCCAGAAGACATTTCCAATATACTTCTACCCACCAATGGTTTTGAGCAGTTGCAACGTCCTGAACGAAAATTGAAGACCTTAGAAACTGCAGAGCAAAGCGTTTCTTTTCCAATCCGATATTATGACTTAGATTTTAATGGACATCTCAGCAACTTCTATTATATGAAGTGGATGTTGGTGAGTTTAGGAACTTCATTTCTTAAAGAACATCAGTTGATAGACTTTGAAATCAAAATTCAAGGAGAAAGCATTCAAGGTGAAGTACTTGAAGCCGAGATACAAAGCATTTCGGATACGACCTTTTTGCATACACTACGGAAAGAAGATCAAATAGTAGCAATAGGAAAAACGAATTGGAAGAAATGAACTTAGTTATCAAAGCAGGTCGAAAGGCCTATGATCTAATCCAGAAAGAAGGTTTACAAGCAGATATGGTCCATGGGTTGGCAGGTGCTGCCGGTGGCCCTAAATGGATTGTCCTAGCAGGTTTAGATCAATTTTTATTTGGTCAATGGTTTGCCGAAAGGCAGAAACCACTCTATTTATTAGGCTCCTCTATAGGTACCTGGCGCTTTGGCTCAGCCATGGCCACGCCTAATCCCATTGATGGTTTAAATGCTTTCCGTGACATCTATTTTGATCAACACTATAGTTCAAAAGTTACAAAAGCAGAAGTTACCGCAGCCGCCCACCGATTAATCAACGTTCTTTTCACCAAAGAAAGAATCCAACATATTCTTCAACATCCCTTTGGTCGATTGCAAATCACCACTGCAAAAGCAAGTGCCTTAGCAAAAAGTGAAAACCCCTTCCTCCTAAGTTTATCTATGTTAAATTCAATGGTTGCTAATGCGATAAGCAGAACGGCCTTACAAATGCATTATCAAAGGATCAAACTAGAAGACCCAAGAGATCGAGCGCTGCTCTTTGATGACAACAAATTTAATACGGCTATTTATGATTTAACTTCTGAAAACTTTATCGACGCTATTCTAGCGAGTAGCGCCATTCCAATGGCCATTGAGCCAATTAAAGCCATAAAAGGTGCCCCTAAGGGTATCTATCGAGATGGCGGAATCATTGATTATCATATGGTACAAAAATACCAATGTCCAGAAGGGAAAGTCGTACTCATCCCCCACTTTTTTGAGCAGTTTAAGCAAGGCTGGTTTGACAAACACCTCTCCTATCGCAAACCCAATCCAAAGGATTTAGAAAATGCTGTGCTAATATACCCAAGCAAGAAATTCATTCAATCATTACCCAATAATAAAGTTCCGGATCGCAAAGATTTTACAACCTTCAGTAATGAAGATCGCAATCACCATTGGGGAATTGCCTATCAAAGAAGTTTTGAATTAGGAGAAGAATTTAAGAACCTACTACAGTCCGGAGATATTTCGAATGTGGTTTCACTTTTTTAAAATAGCAAGGAAGTAGCTCAATTATCAAAACACCTAAACTGGTTTTCTGAGATTTGTTTTAATCACCTCAGAAAACCAATTAAGTAGTTAGGCTAGAACCTGTCAGCCTATGGCTGAAATTTATTATACAAGCCATTTTGACTAGCCGCTTACGCTTTAGCTGTTTACTGCAGATTTAGACCTCCTCATCATACGAAAACGCCAAAGTACTATAGCTAGTATAATAAGAACTGGCCATAGATTTGCTATAAAGAGGGTCAACTCCAAAACCATAGACCATCCATTCTTAAAGCTTTTTCCCAAACGACTAAAGAAACTAGGACGGGCTTCTACTTCTGCTTGATAAGGTATTCTTTCATAAAGCTGCAAATGAATAGTACTCATTGATACCTGATCTTTTAAGTATCTCAAACGGCCTTTTTTGGCTTCGATTTCTTCGGTCAATACTCGGATTTTCTCCTCCGCATTGAGCACCTCTTCTACCGTACTTGCTTTATCACGTAGTATATCAATATAACGATCACGCACCTCCGTTTTCGTCGCCAAGCGTATCTCAATATCTACAAACTCTTCCGTCACATCTCTAGCATTAATCCGCTTATATTGAGTAGAAATCGCTTCGTCACCTATGGAGTTGAGTAGTGCTTCAAAATTTTCATTAGGAACTCTAATTGATAAATGGTTATCAACCGAATAACTGGTAGTCGTTTCATCCATACTGGAAAGATATGCAGCATGTGTCTTTAGCAACACTTTTATATTTTCAGTACTTTGGTCCATATCTCGTACTTGGATTCGGTAATCCGCAGTTTTGATGATTTTACGCTCATCTCGTTCCACTCTCGCATCATCCAGTGGTTCTGTATCTTTGGTAGTTGAGACCATTTGAGGTTCCGCCATTTTAGCACTTTCGTCAAAAGATGGAGCACCGCTACAGGCTAAGAATAACTGATTTGATAAAAAGAAATACAGCAATAAGTTTTTCATCATTTAGTCTTTTAGATTATTTATTCCATCATTCCGTAAATGAGATGCACATTAACTGCTATTTACATAAATAAAGACGAGTTCTACCCAATATTTTGGTGCTTAGCCTTTGTTAATCAGTTGTTAACCTTAAAAATTTTGGTAGTAAGNNCAAAATTAGTCCACTTTCAGTTTCCAACCTATTTTTGCTTTTTGCGAAGATTTTCGGATGATCAATTTTGGAGGTATATACTGAGTAGTTGCAGGTAATTTTCGGCGAGCATTTAGCGAAAGTAACATTTGATTCACCACCTGTTTAGCTAAAAGATCATATTGAAAATCTATACTTGTAATTGGTATGGGCGATAATTCACAGAGTACGGTATTTCCAAAGCTTACTAAAGCGACTTGCTTTGGCATTTGTATCCTTTCTTTTCCAAGTAATAAGCTCACCTTTAAAGCTGTACGGTCATCGACACAAATGATGCCATCAAAATCTTGTTTTCGTTGCTTCCAATCATCAGGCTCTACAAAACATTCATGGACTACCTCCTGTTGAGCACATTCCTTTTGAAAGCCACTTTCAATTTTTTTCTGCTCTCCAATGAAAGCTATCTTCTCACAGCCTTGATCAATAAGGTGCCTTACGGCAAATGCGCCTCCACAAGCATAATCAACTAATAAGGAATGAACATGAGGAAGCATGGCTACCTCATTGATCATGATCTCTTTTACGCCTTGTTTTTTTAAGTCTCTATGTAAACGTAGGTTCTTTGATCCATGTATAGGCATAAAGATTAATCCATCAATACGCAATTTCATCAAGTGTTTCACAGCATCTCGCTCTCCTTTGGCCATTCCTTCTGATTGCGCAAAGACAGCATGTAAACCTAAATTTCTTAATTCTTGCTCTAGGATTTTAATAAAATAGCTAGTCTCTTCTTGCCTCATATCAGGAACCAACACCCCCACAATCTTACTATCCCCTGTACGCAAAGCTGCCGCAATTTTATTTGACTGATAGCCCATTCGCTCAGCCACTCTTTTAACCGCTTTTTTGGTCTCCTCCTTAATCAAAGGATGATTGTTGAGTGATCGAGAGACCGTCGCTACTGAAACATTTAAAGCTTTTGCTATATCTGAAAGTTTTGTATTATCCATTTCGGATGATTTTACAAATAACTAGTTGTTTAACTATTGATAAACAGTTATTTATTATCGTAGATTTCAATTATTATGCAATCGTTTACATAATTATAATCAAATATTTTCATTTTTAGAGTCCTAAAAGTTTATTATTTTCGGTCGACTCAAAAATTGATGGTATGAAACGACCATGATATTTATTAATTATAATATCACCCCTTGTGTGATTAAAAAATATTTTGGGAGAGCGCAGCGGTTCCATAGGTGCAGAAGATTTTTTTGCAAAATGGCACAGCCGCAAAAATCTTAAACATATGAAAAATATTCACGCACTTCTTTTTATACTTCTTGCACCGCTATTTCTTATAGCACAAAGGCCAGACAATCCTTATTCTCAAGATTTAAAATGGCGCAACATAGGCCCTGCCAATATGATGGGGCGAATTGCAGCTGTCGATGCATTAGATACAGACTATCGTCACGTATTATGTGCATCTGCATCAGGAGGCGTTTTTAAATCTACTAATGGTGGAATAACTTGGGATGCCATCTTTGACCGTTATGGAGCAGGCTCTATTGGCTCTGTAAGCCTTTGCCAACAAAATCCTGATATTATTTGGGTAGGTACGGGTGAATCTGCTAATCGCAACAGCAGTGGTTGGGGTGATGGCATTTATAAATCTATTGATGGCGGAAAAAGTTTTCAACACATGGGCCTCCAGAACACTCATCATATTGCAGAAATAGTCATCCACCCCAATAATCCCGACATTGTATTTGCAGCAGCGGTGGGGCATCTCTGGGGCTACGGTGGAGATAGAGGATTATACAAAACAGAGGATGGCGGAAAAACATGGAACCAACTTAGCACTGGCCTTCCTACTGATAGCAAAACCGGATGTACGGAGATCACCATGCATCCAAACCATCCAGATACTCTCTTTGCAGGTTTTTACCATCGCTTGCGCAAACCGTATTGGTACACAAGTGGTGGTGAACAAAGTGGGATGTTTAAAAGTACAGATGGTGGAAAGACCTGGAACCAACTTACGAAAGGATTGCCGACAGGAGACCTTGGTATGATTGATATTTCTATTCATAGAGCCCATCCTGATATCATGGTAGCAGCAGTCGAAGCAGATGAACATTTGCCGGAAGGCGTACCTGGTTCTGGTGTATATCGATCTGATGATGGAGGAGAAAGCTGGGAATTTAAGCATTTTCATGCAGTACGTCCGTTTTATCATGGACAAATAGAAATTGATCCGCTTGATCCCAATAATATTTATGTCGTTTCCAGAGGATTTGAAATTTCTCGGGATGGTGGAGAAAGTTTTCAGTCTAGAAACTGGCAAACTGATGGCGGGGATGATCATGACATGTGGATTGCACCCTATGATAGCAAAATCATGTACCTCTGTACAGACCAAGGTTTACGTTTATCTGTAGATGGCGGACAAACAATTTTATCTTTCAATAATATGGCTATCGGTCAGTACTATGCCATTGGAACCGATATGCGAGATCCATATTATGTTATTGGTGGGCTTCAAGATAATGGATTGTGGGTGGGGCCGAGTAATAGTCGTGAAGTGAGGGGTATCCTGAACGAACACAATACTTGGGTCGGGGAAGGTGATGGCTTTCATGCTCAGATTGATCCTACCGATTGGCGGACAGCTTATATTGTCAACCATGTTGGTTTTGCAGCAAGAGTAAACTTGGAAACAAAAGCACATGATTACATCACTCCTACCCCAGAAACGATTGTCAATTTTAAGGAGCATTTTGATCCACATTTCCAAGATACTATGATTCGATATACCATTTACCCTGGTGAGCATTGGTTTTATTATGAATTCTTGGATCGTCCAAAATTACCTGCACAATTTCGCTTCAATTGGAGTAGTCCCTTAGTCCTTTCTCCAAAGAATCCTTCTACCATATATTTTGCAGGGAATCATCTTTTCAAATCAGTGGATAAGGGTCAAAACTGGCGTATCATAAGCCCTGACCTAACAGCTAATGATCCTGAAAAACGTAATCCTACAGAAAGTGGTTATTTAACGAATAGTGTTACGGGTGGCGAAAATCATTTTACGATAGTAACAGTAGCCGAATCTGCGATGAATGATCATCTCATTTGGGTGGGTACCGATGATGGTATGCTACAGCTAAGTAAAAATGGTGGAACCTCTTGGACTGAAGTCGGAAAGAACCTTCCTAATCTTGATCAAAGGATCTGGGTGAGTAGAGTTGAACCTTCTAAATTTGTAGAAGGCCGATGTTACATCACGCTCGACAATCACCGCTATGATGATATGAAACCTTATGTTTTTGTAACTGAAGATTTTGGCGAAAGCTGGACGAATATCACTAATAATCTACCTATTGACTTTAGCACTTATGTCATTAGAGAGGATGATAGCAATCCAGATTTGTTATTTGTTGGCACAGAAGAAGCCGTGCATTTCAGCTATGATAAAGGCCAAACTTGGAATGAGCTTATGGCTAATATGCCAACCGTTGCTATTCATGACCTGATCATTCACCCTAGAGAAGGCGATTTAATTGCAGGTACGCATGGCCGTAGTATTTGGGTACTAGACGATATTTCTCCCTTACGGGAAATGTCAGCTGAGATCAAACAAAAAAGCCTTCACCTTTTCAAGAGTAAAGTAGCAACCAAGTGGGAACAAATTTTCACAGGAAGAAAACAACCACATTTTGAATTCAGAGGGCAAAACCCAACCTATGGTGCAGCCATCCAACTACTAAATAATGAAGCTGATACGGTAGAGGTTCAGATTACAATAAAAGACGTCTTCTCTGAAGATGAAGTCTCTTGGAAAGAAAAAGCCAAATCAGGCATTAATCGCTTTTACTGGGATTTTAGTTTCCCTTATACCAACAATGAAATAGCAGAACAAAAAGCAGAACTCCAGAACATGCTTCAAGTTTTGCGAAAGCGAATTCCTAGTGATTTACCCCAGCTCATCCAAAAATGTGAAGTGCTACAAGAGCAAGCAAAAGAAGCAGCAAGTACAAAAATTTGCAATGAAATTCGAAAAGAAGCAACAGATTACTTTGCAGGCTATGCGATGGGTAGACCATTTTTTGGCAAAAAACGGATGCCTAAAATAGCAAAAGCTGGAAAGTATGAGGTGACTGTTCAAGCAGGGGAGCTTATCGAAAAAGGCTATATAGAGGTAAGAGATGACCCCATTTTGAAATAAGCATTGAACATACCCTTATTTTGATTGTATAAATAATACTTAAAGTACAATAGAGGAAGCTTACATTCTTCTCTATGAAAGCCTAGGCAATTTCATTGTACTCATTCCTGCCTGCTGGCAGGCACGGTTTCGGGCTTACTACTTATATTTACAAAAAAGAGGAAGATATGTTAATGGTTTTATCACCAGCCAAGTCATTAGACTATAATCCAATTGAACTAGAGTTGAATAGTCAACCGAGATTTAAGGAACAAAGCACTGAGTTGGCCGAGATTTTAAAGGAGAAAAGTGCAGCAGATTTAGCAAAGCTCATGCACATCAGTGACAACTTGGCTATTGAAAATGAACGTAGATACCAAAGATTTGGTAAAAAGCTGAAGAAAGAAGAACGCAAGCAAGCCTTGTTTGCTTTCAAAGGAAGCGTTTATCAAGGCTTAGCAGTAGAAGACTTCTCTGTAGAAGATATGGAGTTTGCTCAAAAACATCTAAGAATTCTTTCTGGTCTGTATGGATTACTTCGTCCAATGGATAAAATTCAAGCTTATCGCCTTGAAATGGGAACAAAGTTGAATAATCCAAAAGGGAAAAACCTTTACGAATTCTGGGATACCTCCATTACAGACTTGTTGAATAAAGACCTTAAAGCACAAGGAGATAAAGTACTGATCAACCTTGCTTCTCAAGAGTATTTTAAGGCGGTCAAGCCAAAGGCCTTCAAAGGACAAATCATCAACCTAAACTTCAAGGAATTACGTGGCGATGTATATAAAGTGATTAGCTTTAGTGCTAAAGTCGCTCGCGGGCAAATGGCACGTTACATCATCAAGAATAAACTAGAAAGCCCGGAAAGTATCAAGGAATTCCAAGAAGACAATTATGTCTTCAATCCTGATCTTTCAGATGAGACCAACTGGGTTTTCACTAGATAAGTCGGGAAGTAACTGGAATTGCTATTAAGCTGAATGACCTAATCCATAAACTTGATGGCAATTCCATGTACTTTTAATGCTCGATACTCTTCGTACGTTTCCAACTCGTAATCATCGCAATTATTCCCATCATCGGAGAAAATAGAGACGAAGTTCACTAATGCATTAACGCCATTCATGGCATCTCTTTCGACTTCTTTCGTTTCTATATGAATAATTGCATCCGGGAAAAATTTAGAGGCTTCCATTTTTAATCTTTTAAACAGTTTTTTCTCAGACGAATTTCTAGCGCCCGTGATATATACATCGGCAATTTTTTCATACTCTCCAATGGAATCAAAAGGACTAAAGACTTTGGTCTTCTTCCAATGATTGGAATAAGCATAAGCCTTTTGACCTTTATATCCAGGAGCTTGAAAAGAACGCACTTCTATACTATAACCAACACAACTCGAAAGTGAAGAAACTAGAATAGCACACACGAAAAGGATAGGAATTGGAGTTTTCATAGCTTGGGGTTTTGAATTTGTTTATACAATCATAAAACAAATTTTCATTTAGCGAAAGCTATGAAAGCTGCTTACCAGCTAGTTTAAGTTTTAATTTAAGAGATTTGCTTTTTATTAATGTTCTTCATAGGAATAGAACGAATACGCTAACATTAAGGCAAAAACAAACATAGTCATTAGTTGAGTGCTTCCCGACATCATAAAGATCAAAATATTGATAAAAACAATTAGTACAATATGGGTTATCAAATAGGCATTATGAAATTCATTTTCCGATGGTTTAAAATCAAAAAATAAGCCTCCCAAATAGATAGAGGTCAACCCCCAATTTAAAGTCAACAAATGATTTAAATGTCTATCCTGATTAAAAAACAGCACTAAAATAGATATTCCCACTATCACAAAAAATACAGTCAGGCGACTTAGGATTTTTTGATCTTCACTAACAAAATACTTTCCCACATCATCATTAACTAAGATCAAATTAGTTATTTGAGGAAAAATTTTGGAGGGGATGTATACTTTTGAATTTAAAAGTAAAAAGGAAGTAATCAATACTTCCAATAGCCCCAAAGAGGCTAATATAAAGGCAAAAGTTATTACCAATATAAGGTATAACTTAAAAAGAACTTCAAAAACTTTCGGATTCCGAAGGAAGAAAGTATGAAGTTTAATGGACATCCTAATCAAAAAAAATTTCGAAATAATCGCCGTTTTTAGGGTATGTTTTACAAATCCATCGTTAGGCTCTTCCTTGATCGTATCTTTTAAAATTTCTACGGACTTCTTAATATTATTTTCTTTCAGCTTAATTAGAGCCAAATTAGTCTTTGAAAAACCATCCGTCGGATCTTGTGATAGAATAGGATAAATTAAGGTTTTTGCTCTCTCAATTTTGTTATCATAGATTAAACCTAAAACTAGAAGATTCTTTGCCATCAAATCGTTCGAATTTGCACGAACAGCAGCTTCGGCACACTTAATGGCCTCTTTTAATTGTGCATTTTCTAAGTAAATTTTTGATTTAATGATATGTGCTTGTTCCTGAAAGGGATTTATTTTTAATGAGGTATTCAGTTTTTTGATCGCAGTTTGCGTCTTATTTTTTAGAGAATCTAACTCTGCTTCCAAATTAATTATTTCATAATCGTTAGGCGCAATTCGTTTTGCTCTGTTAAGGAAAAACTCAGACCTTCGATTATCACCGATACTGATATTACAAAAACTTAATAAATATAATACCCTTGCGTTTTTTTTGTCTTTTTTAAGTTCTGCTTCAAGAGCACCGATTGCTAGGCGATACTTTTTTGATTCAATTAATCTTTCAATGCTATATAACCTGTAATTCATAAAGTTTTGTGTAAAGCACTAAATGCTTAAAAGTAATAGATTTTAGTTTTCTTTTTTGAGCTAAAATACAAATGTTAGATCGTATATTTCAAATCTTAATCATATTGTTTAATCTCCTTCTTCCAATTCAAAAATGGCATCGACTGGTTTATCAAATAGCTTAGCCAGTTTTAATGCTAGAACAGTAGAAGGTACATATTTCTTTTTCTCAATAGAATTGATCGTCTGTCTAGATACCCCAATGCGTTTTGCTAATTCCTCTTGTGTGATATCCAAAATCGCTCTCTCAACTTTTAATCTATTCTTCATTAGGCCGTTTTTTTCAGCATATGAAAATAAGCGATCTGAACCACTAACATGAACCATAAAATCACAAAAAGTGGAAGCTCTTCATAAATAGCTCCTTCTGGATGAAGAATCGCTTCAACCCCAAAATTAATATAAGGCTGTACGATGGCGTACAAAACGCCAAAAACAAATGCCAGAGAATAAGAATGAGCTCTAATACTTTGAATTCGCTCATCTTCTTGATATTCTTTTGATATAGAAACCACTAATAAGATAATTAGCAACAGCTTACTACATATTTCACTAGCTATACTCGTTCCTTCTGTCATCCATCGAACCATAAAGAATGCAGCAAATAATAAAAAAGATAATACGAGGGCTGGTCTTTTAAAAGTTGCTGGTAATTGCACCAAATTCAATTCTTTATTCATTTCTTTCGCTAAATTTTGTTAAACATCTATATGCGACATTTTGTAAAATAAATACTACAATAAGTCAAATATACTTTACATTTTTGATTTTATCAAGTGCCTCATGACATTTTTGTCCATTTTGAACTATTCCGAATACCTTGAATATTGGTGTAACAAATTCTTTTGTGTATTATTGAAGCATTAAGAAATATGATCTAAACTATGCACCAGTTAAGTATTCTATTACCGCTCATGTTATTCATTAGCGTTCCTTTATATTCCCAAACCCCCATTTGTGATGGCAATCTCGGAGAAAATATATTTGAAGATGGAGATTTTGGTTCTGGAATTACCAATATTTTAAATCCTGACCCGAATATCGCACCAGGTTACAACTACACATTTTTGGGCCCACCCAATGATGGCTTTTATCTCATTACCAATAATACTGGCGTTTGGTCAGGGCTTTATCCAACTTGGTTATCGATTCAGGATAATAGCAGTGATCCGCAGGGTTATATGATGGTGGTGAATGCTAGTTTTAGTCCAGGTCTATTTTACGAGCAGATCATCGATGATTTGTGTGATAATACGGTTTATGAATTTTCTGCGGATGTCATTAATTTAATTGCAAGTGGTGTTTCGGGGCATATTGCACCAAATGTGTCTTTTTTAATTAATGACGAAGTTGAATTTAGCACAGGGGATATTCCTCAAAATAATCAATGGAATACCTATGGATTTACTTTCGAAACCCTCCCTGGTCAAACTACAGTAAAGCTTAGTTTGCGAAATGAAGCTCCTGGAGGTATTGGAAATGACTTAGCACTAGATAATATTACCTTCCGTGCCTGTGGCCCACAAGCGCTAATTTTGCCTACTGCTATTGAAAATATTTGTGTAGACGGCGATCCAGTTGCTTTAGAAGCTACCATAAATGGGGACCAGTACCCTACCCCTTCCGTACAATGGCAACAAAGTTTTGATGAAGGCTTAACATGGGTGGATATTCCTGGCGAGACAAGCCTTTCTTACATTCATACAGAATTAGTTTCTGGCTTTTATTACTATCGATATTTATTGGCTAATTCACCTACTAATTTGATGAATACCAAATGCCGTGTCAATTCCAATGTAAAAGTTGTGCATGTACTTCCAGAGTTTTATGCAGTTTCAGATACGATCTGTGATGGAAGTAGCTTTTTAGTCGGAAATCAAGCATACACGGAAACAGGTATTTATACGGATTCATTAATCTCTTATATTGGATGTGATAGTATTCTAACTTTAGATTTAACTGTGCTACCAGATTTAGGGATCAGCGCTGATTTCTTGGCTATAGATCCTACTTGTACTAGTGGAACAAATGGAAGTTTTTCTATCGAAAATATTCAAAATGCATATCCTCCTGTCCAGATTGAATTTGCATCAAATATCATTAATGCGAATACGGCCACTTTTGAGAACTTAGAGGCTAACAATTATAATATTGTCATTACGGATAACTATGGCTGCTCACTGGAACAGACAATTGTCATTAATAACCCTGTACCTTTTAGTATTGATGTTGGTCCAGATTTAATGGTAGATCTCGGTGATTTTATTCAAATTAACACTTCTTCGAATTATAATATTGATAATGTGGTTTGGGAGCCAGAAATTGATATCGAATGTTTTGATGGCTGTTTGCGGCTCACAGGTATCCCTACCAATTCCAATCAATACATTATAACTGCTATTTCTGAGCTAGGCTGCGTAACGACAGATACGCTTTTCATTGAAGTTAATGCAGTAAGGGACGTTTATATTCCTAATGCCTTTTCGCCTAATGATGATGGTTTTAATGATATATTTACCATTTTTGGAAAAGAACCTGCGGTAGAAGCTATTGAAGAGTTTCGAGTTTTTAATCGTTGGGGAAGTGTAGTGTTTGAAGCAGAAAACATCCCTCCAAATGATCAAACGGTCGGTTGGGATGGTAAATTTGGAGGAAAATCATTAGGCGCAGATGTTTATATTTATCAAATTGTAGTGCGTTATCTAGATGGCGTGACGCAACAATTTTCTGGCGATATATTGTTATTGAACTAAAAGGGAAAGATTTATGTGTTCTATCGGTCTTTTGGCTTTTTTCAAAACTTATTCCAATCCATGTACTATTGCAATGGGTATGGATATTGGAAAGGAACCATAGGAGATAAGAACTTTTGTTAAGTTTGTAATGGTACTGGGCAAAAAAATAGTACATAAGGAACTTTTCTTTATTCCTTAGAGTTGTTATTCCAAAATCAATCAAAATGCAATTCTCTAAGCTTTACAATTCTTTTCGCTCCGCAGCTACAAGTTTGGCAGCTTGTAAGGCTGGGTGGGGCATGGTTTTTTAGCCTTCCCCAATGAAAGGCGTAGCCTTATTGTCATTATTCTAAAATCATTGAAGAAAGTTTAAAATCGACGATTATGAAACGTAATCGAGTGAAAGGCTATTGGAAAAAATGTAAAGAAGCCTTCCAAAAAGGTGCTGATGCCAAAGCACGAGCAGGATATCTGCGTCTATACAAAGAAATTCAACACGTAGTAGTAGAAAAGGAATCTGACACTTACTACGTTAAATACTCCGTAGCAAAATGGTATGCCGAGCAATTAGATGAGCTGGGTATTCAATTATAAACTTTGCAGGTGAAAAACCTCCGTATTTTTCACCTTTTTTCTTACCTTTCGCACAAAATGTCTAAGGAATTAGGAAAGAATAAAGAAACGCTTGAAAAAGAAGCCTCCATTGTAGAATTAACAAAAACACTCAAGCGCAAAAAAGCAACACTAAAAAGCCTTAAAACTCGTCTCAAAAATAATCAAAATAAGATTGGTTCCTTTCAAAGATCTACCACCTCCTCTTTTGCTAGTAGAATGGATAAGATAGATGTGCTGCGAAAAGAAATTTCAGCACTAGCCAAAAAGGCTATGAAAATCAAATCACTCAGTAGAGAAGATTTGGAAGCACTAAAAGCAATGACTAGCGAATTGAATGATGATAGTCTATTTCCAGAAGAATTTCAGCAGTACTACACAATGAAAGCTCAAATAGAATCAGGTGAGTTTAATTATGAGGAAAGTCAAAAGGCTCGCTTAGAAGATATCTTCCAAAATTTTGTAGTAGAACCAGAAAAGAAAGATAAAAAGGAAATTAGAAAAATTTTTATCGAACTATCTAACCAATTTCATCCTGACAGAGCAAGTTCTAAAGAAGAACAAGAAAGCTTTCATCAACTACAAGTTGAAATCAATGAAGCGTACAAAAAAAATGATGTTCAAAAACTGCTAGAATTAAAAGCACTTTTTGGCGAAAGCCAAGAAATAGAAACAACGTCTACCAATGTACTCGATCAGCAAATAGAAAAACTGCAAATCGAAATAGATTTCATCTCCAAACAAATTGATCGAACTAGCCAAGAAATCAAAAACTTACGACAATCTGAATATGGTGCCATGCTCACTGGTATTAGTAAAGCAAAAAAATCCGGTGAATTAGATGAAATGTTTGATGAATTTGATAGTATGCTGCAAATTTTCCAAACACTTAGAGATGGACTGGAAGACTCTATCAAAATCAACGCCCTCTCCCCTATTCTAATCAATATGATGCAAGAATCTATGATGGATGAGGATGATTTCGGAATGGATTTATCAGATTTTTTTGACTTAGAAGATGATGATGAAATGCTATTTAAAAGAGTGGAAAATCCGCGTTTCCCTATTGATTCATCTGTAATTGTTCAAAATTTCAATCAAGCCTTTCCCCAGATTCGTTTTAAAAAATCATATAAAGATAGTATTCAAGGTAGAGTGATCACCGCCGTTTATGACGATGAAGATATTATCTATGAAATCCAATTCGACAGCTCATCTATCAACGCTTTTACCGATAAAGACTTTAGCAAAATTTTAGAATCAAATTCTTTCTTGAGTCATTTTTTCATCCATGAAAAATTCCTTGCAACAGCTAAGGCTCGTGATACTAAAGCAGAAGCAATACGTGCTTTTCAAAACCGAAAAGTCGAAGCCTTTTATGGCCATTTACCGCAAGGTGCAAAAAATGTATTAATGGAAGTCAAAGTCTCTGACGACGATTTAGACAACTGGAGTCACTACTTCGAAAGTCACCTAAGTTTCCCTTTTGAGGCAAAAATTAAAGACTACTTAATAGAAATAAAAAAAGGGACTAAAATAATTATTATTGCACTATTAGCAGTATCTGAAGATGTTGGTTTTATTCTCTTAGGGCACCCCAAAAATAAAGAGGAAGAACTCATGCAAATTCCATTAATCTTTCTAGAAGGTGTCAAAAAAAATAGCAAAATAACAGATATACTTACGGCATACAGAGCATGGGCAAAGCAAGAACTAGTATAACACTTTGAAGGGGGGGCAAGCATATAAGCTCCCTTTCAGAATCACTTCATTGGCGCATCTCCCATGGTAAAAATGAGCTTACTAGCTCCTTTAATATCATCATGACCGAAGAAAGCTTGCGTCAAGCGTTTATCATTGATACGTACATCCCGTACATACTTATTTTCTTTGCTGTTATTCTCTACCTCTACGTAAAAAATACTGCCATCACGAAGCTGAACCCTTGCACTGTCGACCAAAGGTCGGCCAATAGAATACTTTGCTTCGCCCGGACAAACAGGATAAAAACCAAGCACATTCAGCACATACCAAGCCGACATTTGACCACAGTCTTCATTACCTGAAATACCTGCTGGTGTTGGCGCATATAAGTTTTGTAGCACTTCATCTACTCGTTCCTGCGTTTTCCAAGGCTGATTGGTATAGTTGTATAAATGTGTGATATGATGACTAGGTTCATTGCCATGCGCATACTGACCAATCAAGCCTGTAATATCTGCGGAAGCGTCTTCGCCTTCAATTTCTGAACTTGTCGTAAATAGTTCATCTAGCCTTCCGGCAAATTGGTCTTTACCACCCATTAACTCCATCATGCCAGGAACGTCATGCGGCACAAACCACGACCACTGCCATGCATTGCCCTCAATATAATCACCATCTGCGTGATCGGAAAAGCGAGGACTAAACGGTTCTTTCCATTGTCCATTATTGAGTTTTGGACGCATAAAACCAGTGGATGCATCGTAATAGTTTTGGTAATACTTGGAACGCTTGAAATACTTTTGCGCTGTCGCTAAATCACCAGCTATACTGGCAATTTCAGCAATACACCAATCGTAATAAGCACATTCCACACCATAAGAAACTGAACCTGGAATCAAATCTGCTGGTGAGTAGCCTTTCTTTTGGATATAGTCCAAATGCTTAGGCATGACTTCCTTTGCTCTGGGTTCTGGAAGGCGATTGATCACCTCAGGATGATATTCCGAGCTGAATACAGCTGCTTCTAAAGCTAATTTTTTATCAAAATTGCCTATCCCTTTGGCCATGGCATCTGCAATTACAGCTGTCGCTGGATAGCCGACCATCGTACCTGTATAATTGGCCGCAAGCGGCCACTTCGGTAGCACACCACCCTGCTCGTATTTTCGCAATAGCGACTTTACCCACTGATTGGTACGCTCTTCGTCGATAATGCTCATCAATGGATGAAATCCACGGAAGGTATCCCATAAAGAGAATACGGTATAATTGACATAGCCATTTTCTGCCAAATGGACTTGCTTATCAATTCCTCTATAATAGCCATCCACATCCTGCGCCAACATGGGCGACATCATGCAGTGGTACAATGCAGAGTAGAAATTCTTCTTTAGATCTTCATCGGCGGTCGTGATTTCTATTTTTTGTAATTCTTTGCGCCAAGCTTGTTCGCCAATGGAACGTACCTGATTGAAGTTCTTTTGTCCAACTTCTACTTGAAGGTTTTTTCGGGCGCCTTCCATACTTACAGAAGAAATCCCCACCTTGATATGTAGTGCTTGTTGGCTTGCATTACCAAAACTTATAAAGGCCCTTAAATCCTTGCCAGTAGCAGTAGAATCTGTCTGGCTATCCGCCCCAGTGATTTTTTTCACCTCATAAGGACGAGAGAAAGTAGCATAAAAATAAACGGGATGATCAAAAGCCCAACCAGAAGACACTCGCTTTCCGCGAATCGTTTGTTCATTGACAAACTCTAGTGCGCCTTCCATACTTTTATGCCCCCAATTAGCTTGAAGGATATGCGCTAAGTCAATTTTCAGCAGTTGCTCCTCCCCTGCTGGATAACTATAACGATGTAATCCAGTTCTTGGAGTAGCAGTCAGCTCCGCAGTGACACCATAATTTTCCAGACGCACAGAATAATAGGCTGCTTTCGCAGATTCCTCTGCTTTATCAAAAGTCGCCACCATGCTATCTTGAACCTCTCCTGTAAATGGCAAAAACAAAATATCACCCATATCGCCAATGCCCGTACCACTCAAATGGGTATGCGAAAATCCATAAATCGTAGAATCCGAATAATGATAACCACTAGAAGCATCCCAACCAGGCAGGCGCGTATCTGGACTGAGTTGTACCATGCCAAATGGCGTTGTCGCTCCCGGAAAAGTATGCCCGTGAAAGCCTGTACCAATGAAAGGGTCGACATAGTTGAGCAGGTCATTGGAAACCATTTTTAATTTATTAGTTGTAGCTTTTGATAGCTCTGCCCTTTCATTCTTACATCCCAAAAGTCCAAATAACAGGAGGCTCCAGCATACAATTTTGTTTCTAGTGGTTATCATATCATTATAACTTTACAACTTGCGTAATCGTCGTTTTATCTGTTCCAATAGCATGAATGCTATATACACCTGCAGCTAATTGGCTTAAATCAAGGTTTTCAGTGGTCAAAGCACCTTCGAAATGCTCTACCGCTGTGCTGAGCATTAATTGGCCTTTGGTATTTCTTACTTGCACCTGAAAACGTTGTGAACTTTGGCCTTCCCATTCCAATGTTATGGGGCCAGTAGTTGGATTAGGGTAAGCACTGAATCGTTGTGTATTCGTGAACTCCTCCGTATTTACCACACCTGGAATGATAAAGTCAAACTGTACTCCGCTTCCAAAATCTGAGTTAAAGAATTGAACTGGAAATTCTAAATCAGGCGTAACTTGACGCTCAAAGCGAATACTTCCCGAACCCACATCTTCTCCAATCACATCCCAATACCAAAACTGCAAACCATCATCACCATCGTCTTCGAAAGAAAGAGTATAACATCCAGGCGAAAAATCAATCAGGTCGTTATATTCCGAATAATTATTCATATTATCACGAGATACAATAACATCTCCACTGAAGTTAGTGATATTGAAACGATTTTCAGACGCTCTATTATTCGTTAAGGTTTTAAACTCTAAATCTGGATAATCTAAAACTTCTGGCACATCAAATGCACTTTGCATTTGATTATTGTAAGCTAATTCGTCAGAAGCATCACCATTAATCGAAATAATTCTTGCTTCAAAAACACCACTTTCTTCACTGGTTTCCCAGAAAGTTAGGTTGGTAACAGGAAGTTCAATCACGGCTGTTTCTAGAAAAGCTAAATTCCCCGTCCATGTATGGCTCAAGGTTAGACCTCCAATGACTTGATACTCCACCTCTAGTTCTGTAATGGGGTTGATCCCATTGTTTTTCACTTCAATCAATAACTCTTTACAAGCAGGATTGATTCTTTCGTATTCTACATACTTACTCGGACGTATGACCGATTCTAGTGATACTTCCGTGCCATAATTAGGTGCGCCATATGTGACTAGTTGTGTAGAAACCAAGTAGTTTGCTTCTGCCATATAATCGCCATTTACCCCATAGTCTACTATCACTTCATCTCCTGAAAGAGCCCAATTGGTAATATCAAACTGTTGTACATCTGTTGCCATGCCTGGGCACCAACCTGCCCGGTCAAAAATCCAGGTGCCACCTTGCGGGAAAACAGGATTATCACCACACTCCTTCCATACATCATAAGTAAATTCTTGATTACCCCCATTAATGTCAATATAATGTTGGCGAGGAACAAATTCCCCATTTTGACCATGCCCTGTAATTGCTGCACGAATTTTAAAGGCTTCCCCTGCTGGATCAAATCGAAGCATACGTGGTTCAAAGAAAACATCGTTCTGAATCTGATCGTACCATCCTCTTCTAAATGGCCAAATATTAGCAATGCTAAGCACTTCACGAACTGGCGTACCGGTGATAAACCAGAACTCGATATCCATCTCCTCTTGCCATTGCCCACCCATTTCTAAGGAAAGGCGTTTATTACCTCTCAAGATGGGTGCATAATCTGTTACATCAAAATACCAAGTTTTGCCTTCAGGGCCTAAGCTCAAGCCATTGCCATAAGGTGTAACAAATGAAAGTAATTCGAATTTTGCTTCCCGTTTTTGAAAATATTCTAAGGTTTCAATTTCGATAACGCCTTCAATATCATTTGGAATAAAATCTACAAAAATGCCATTTTCATCATAAATAAAACTTGGACTTGCTTCCCAAAGGAAAACTTGATCCACTTGTTGTAAATCGTTAAAGGAGTCTACCATATAGGAAGTTACCACATTGGGGGCACGATTGGTAGCACCTAGTACACTTTCGGTCGTCGTTGCTGTTTCGATATCCCCTTGTACAAATCCTAGTACTGCTTTTGAAGATGTATTTGATAAATTTTTAAAGATGTCTTCCCCTCTAAAAGCAATTGGGTGTGCATATTCTAAGGTATTAGCATTTATGGCATTTGGAGCCGTGTCTGCCCCTATTTGATTCGGGTCATCAAAATTTAAATAAGATAATAGATGTGCATACATCGGGTGCTCTGCTGTTATCTTTCTATTCATCCAATTCTGGATCGTACTTTCGTCTAAAGCCACATCCCAAACGCTAAAATCATCCAAGCGGCCAAAGTAAGCAACTGAGTTAGCAATGTTTTGTCCAAGAACAAACCGTTGAAGATTGATCGGCTTGGTCAAGCCGCTGCCAGAATGCCATAGTTCTCCATTCAGGTAGATATGCATTTCTCCTGTATTGGCATTTTTTGTAAATGCCCAGTGGTTCCATTTGCCCTCAAAATCTTCAGGATTTGCTGCTTTATTAATACGATCATATCCACTACCATCATTTCCACAATCCCAATAAACTTGGCTGTTACCCCAAGGTAAATGCACATTTACTTGACGACGATCATCACTACCACGGCCTTCAAAAATAGTCGTATTCACAGGAAGTTGATCAGAAAGACCATATGTCCATAACATCACGGTAATTTCATTGGAGATACTTCCAAACTGCGCAGTAGAAATATCTAATGCACCAAAACCATTCATTTCTAATGCATAATCATTGGTTTCTGAAACAAGGGCTTCATCCTCTGCTGCATCATTAACTAATAACTCCTGATTGCCAGCCCCTTCTTGGCTAGAATAACTCATTTCTACTAATAAATTAGAACTGCCATCCCAATCAAATGACTGACTAAAATATAAAGTTTGGGTTCCGGGGTCATCAAAATCAGTATGTGAAAAATACACCTCCGTCCAATTATCGGTCGTTGGCTCATTTGCCGAAAGGCTAGTCAAAGAAGTTTGCTGAAGCTTAATTTTTAAAAAGTCCACCGTACCGCTTGCACCTGCATTGGAAAGCTCTAATGCATGAATCGCACCTGCACTTAGACCGCTGCTGCTCAAATCATCAGCAGAATATAAAAACTGAATTTTACGCCCTACTCTAGCCTCCATCAGATCAGAAGATGTAGCTGTATTGATATCTCCCATCACCGTAACATCCGATGAATTGATATGAGTGGCTGTAGTATTAGACATTTCATATTGGATGTAATCAACTACTGTTTGGGTGGTATATTGAAAATCAAGACCAGAAAAGTTGGTGATCACATGAGTAGGATGTGTCGCAAAAGTGGAATCTACTAAATTAGGATCAGTAATAAAGGTATTACAACTATAATCCCATTCTCTACACCCTACATTGCCATTGCCTACAGCTGCATCGTGGCAACGCATGTTGTATTTCATAATAATTTTTTCAAAGCTTTGCCCAGGTTCATCTGGAAACTGGAAATAGTCTGCTCTAGTATTAGAATTCCAGTCGAAGGTTTGCACTTTAATCGTGTCTTGTGCAAAACAGCTTAAAGATAGACCGAGGGTAAACAAAGTCAGCCATATTTTTCGCTTCATTTCGTAAAATATTTTGTTTAAATAGTCGCTAATCATTACGATCAACAAAATAGTATTTTTTAAAGGTATTGTTCAGCTATATCTGATTTGATTTAGATATGGAAATGAATTTTAAACTGGACGAAAGATATTTTGTGAGTGGGCGATACTAAAGAACCACAAAAAGATAAAATTAAGCAGAGATTATGCTCCATAGCTACATAATCTCTACCTATCTTATTCATCAAATATCTGGATAGGTATAACAATATCAGGGTGGGTTTTGGGTGCACTCACTGCGTTGAGTACTTTAAATTTTAAGCTCAAGTCTTTTACTTGCTCTAATGTCTTAACTTGTAAAGTAGTTGTAGTATTAGGATGAATAATTACGATATCTGTATTGGCATGAAAACTGTAATCACTTTGATTCGCTAATATAAATTCAACGTCGCTATTATTTTCAATGGTAAGATCCAAAACAGCTGAAATACCTTGATATTGTGTTTTGACGACAGTCAGACAGGCATCAATTAATGGCAGCAGTACATCTTCTCTGCCGACAAGTGTATTATTAAACCACCCCACTGTTCTTCTATTCATTAATCCTTCTTTAATTCCATCAGCCGTTTTTTCTTTAGCAAAAACTAAAGTAACTGGACGATGGCCACCTTCTGGAATGTTATATTGCCAATCTACCAGACCATGTATATCGGAAGTTGCCATAATGGTCAAATCATGATCCAAAGCAATTTGTAGAGCTTCTCCTGAATAAGTCACGTCATTGATAACCTCAATGCCATGTAGCAACCCCTCTTTGATCAAATACCTATGCATTGGCGTTAATTTGGCTATTCCATCTCGCTGTTGCGCAATCCAATTCGGATGATTCCAAAAAGTAAATGCCCCTTGGCGATTGGCCTCTCTAAAGACCTCCACAGAATCTTCAATCATTAATTTATTAGCATCTTTGATAAAGATCGCATTAGAATGTCCAGGAGGAAGAGAACGCGTAATTTCTGCCCCATTCACAACGATTAAATCATAAGGTCGAGCTGCCTGCTCCGCCACCTCATACGATCGATTGCGATCGGGATGAGCAATATCAGCCCGATGTGGCTGATACTCCAAATGCTCTGTCATTGAAACGGCATCAACACTGTCTCGCAATGCTTCTTGAATACGAATATTAGGCCACACGCTACCATCTGAAAAAACAGTATGGATATGGAAATCACAAATCATCGTATGATAAGACGGAATATCAGGAAATTCAATGGCACGTTGATGTACATGATGATTGTTGTGCTGTGCAAAGGTGAAACAACTTAATAATAGAAAAAGGAAAGTTAATAACTTGCGCATGTCAAAAGAATTATTGGTGAACTAAAAAGTATTGGGCTTACTTATGAACTTGTACTTCTAAGTTAGACTAAAGTTGAGAAATCAACGAGTTTCCTTGTGGGTAATTTGTTACACCTTCAACTCAAATACCTTAAAACTTATTCTTTGAACCTTCAATCCATATTATGGATGAACATACTTTCCTTTGTGGATCATCTCATTTACCAAAGGAAAGGAAAAAAGAAATGATAAAAATAGTCCAGCAAAAAAGCATGAGCTTGTCATAGAATTTAACTACTTAGGATGTTGGATTAGCCAAGCCTGAGCTTCTTTTGTATACCAGAATGGAGAAAAATTAGGCGCGCTTACAATTTTTTCAAAATACTTTCTTGCCGTTGCTTTTTTCCCTTTTCGATCATAGAAAGTAGCCAAATAAATGTTAGCGTAAGGGTTATCAGAATCTATTGATAATAAGTACTCTCCTAGCTCAACAATTTGCTCATCAAACTGCGTATTTTCTTCCAATTCCATGTAAAATGCGACATCTTTGAGGAAGGTCAAATTATGCAATAAGGATAGATCAGCATAGCGCTCTAATTCTGGATAAGCCTTAAATACTTGCGCCAAAATAGCCGTACTTATTTTCATCTGATCCGTATCAAACCTAGACATAAATGAAGCTGCTAACGACTGTGCAAGCAACTGATCACGATAATAAGTAGAAGTTGCAAGTAAGTCTTGATTTATTTGTTCTGGCTTTTGCCAAATTTCTCTTGGGGCATTTAATACAAACTGATTCAAAAAATTCCATGCAAATAAAGAATAACTTATATCTCCATAAATTAGTCTAGCAGGATCACTCATCAGGTTGTTATTAGCTAATAAAACTAAAGTCAAATCCTCTTCTGGAACATTTATATACAAACTACTATAACAATCATATTGACCATAAGACCAAAGGACTTCTTCATCAGCAATGATCTGGGAGAAAACACCCAAACCATAAGGGGAATGGTTAGTAAAAGGAGCTGTTATTTTTTCGAATGATGCATTAGAAATCAATTTTCCACTTCTTAATGCTTCATCAAATTTAAGCAAATCCATTGCTGTAGATGCCATGCCTGCGGAGGCACTGATACCATACTCTACCTGCCCTGCTTGAATTTCCTGATCAAATAGGTACGGCTGAGCCAAGTCTTTTTCAAAGGATTTTATGCTCTTTGTATCAAAGACAAAGTAGGTATCTTCTAATCCAATTTCATCAAAAATTTTTTCTTGCATTAATGCTTTAAAGGAGCGTCCTGATGCTTTTTCGATTACCATAGTTAACCAACTAAAGCGAAAACTGTAATAAAATTGTTTCCCAAGTTCTCCTTGGGAAGTATGTGATAATACATGTTGAATTTGAATAGAATCTGGTATTTCTAGGTCAGGAAGGTATTGATTAATAGGATCTATAAGTTGTAGCTGGCCTTCTTCCTCTAATTGAAATAACAATGCTGCACTAAAAACTTTAGTGATAGAGGCAATTGGGAATATAGTATTGGAATCCACTACTTTATTTCCTACTACATCCTTTTCACCCAAATATTCTTCAAAAAGTATTTGATCCCCTTTTTTCACAATAGCGGCCATTCCGGGAATAAAAAAGTAGTCTTTTAAAGTTTTTAAATTCTCACTAAACAGTTGTACATCAGCTGCTGATTCTTGCTTTTTTTCGTTTGTACAAGTATTAAAACCAACTAAAACAGAAAATAAGATCAGGTATTTCATTAGCATCTTTTATATTATCGTTAAATAAGTGCCCCTAAAAGGAAGGGATGGCGGACTGTCTTCCAGATCCAATTGCGATGTTCATTCTCATCTTGTGTTTCTACCTCCAACCCCAGCTTGCTTTTTTGTTTTCTAGCTTTACAGCAAATCCTTCTTTCTATAACTCACCTAA
>JAKVCU010000009.1:9960-30432 GCA_022448955.1 Saprospiraceae bacterium | reverse complement strand
AAAGCGGCTAGTCAGAAAAACATGTACAAAAACGGGAAAAATTCTAAACAATGTCATAATTCTAGTTTTTTAAATGACAATAGCCGAGTGATTAATAATAACCTCAAGTAGTCCGAATTTGGCATATCAAGTGCCTCATTTCATAAATTGAGAACAAGAA
The DNA here is from genome assembly GCA_022448955.1 of Saprospiraceae bacterium. GTDB lineage: Bacteria > Bacteroidota > Bacteroidia > Chitinophagales > Saprospiraceae > JALEHC01. The sequence goes on along the minus strand of JAKVCU010000009.1, from coordinate 30,272 downwards.
AAGGCTGGAATTATCACTTTCGGAACGATACAAGCGAATATGTGATTGATAAGAGCTTAGAATTTGAAAAAAAAATTAACTTCATACTTCACAAAAATTTTAATCTATGAAATGTGTTTACAGTAAACTTGCGGTTAGTGCACTAACGCTTCTTTTTATATTGGGATGCATCACCGAAAATTTAGCACAACAAATTTCCTCAGGGACGTTCATGTATGATGGTATTGAACGCTCTTATATGCAGTACACACCATCCAATTTAGAGCCTAATGCACCATTAGTGTTCAACTTACATGGCTATGGTAGTAATGGAACAGAGCAAATGTTTTATTCAAATATGAATGCAACGGCGGAAGCCAATGGGTTTATGGTTATTTATCCTAATGGCACTAATGATGTCAATAATACGCCTCATTGGAATGCGGGATTGATGATCAGTCAAACTGATGATGTAGGTTTCTTAGTTGCTTTAGCAGAATATCTTCAAACCGAATTTGACTTAGATCCAGAAAGAACCTTCTCTTGTGGCATGTCAAATGGTGGATTCATGAGTTATCACCTAGCTTGTAATGCCAATCAAACTTTTGGTGCCATTGCATCTGTAACGGGTACTATGAACCAAAATACTTTCGATAATTGTAATCCTGGTCAAGCCGTCCCAGTGCTTGAAATTCACGGTACAGCTGATTTTGTAGTACCTTATTTAGGTGCTCCGAACATTCCTGGTTGGGGCAATTTCATTGCGACACCAGATGTTATCGACTTTTGGGTAGACAACAATGGCTGTGGTGATTTCACTGAAGCAGAACTGCCAAATACTGATCCAAATGACAATTCAACGGTTAGTACCAAAATTTATAACGATTGTAATGGCAATTCAAAGGTATGGTTATATACCATTAATAATGGTGGCCACGATTGGCCCGGAGCGTTTTTTGGCCAAGCAAATCAAGATGTTAATGCAAGTGATGTCATTTGGGAATTTTTCAGCCAGTATGATCCTATTACTAATACCATAGAAGCAAAGCAAGAACGATTTAAAATTAGTCCAAATCCTACCAGTGATATTTTACAAATAGAAAATGCTCACTTATTGAAGCAGATTCAATTGCTCAATACCAATGGTCGTGTTATACAATCCTTTGCTACATATACTTCCATGATTGATGTAAGTGATCTACCGAATGGTCTGTATATCATTCAGTTTATCACAAATAATGGCCAAATAAGTACTCAAAAACTAATCATTCAATAATCTTGATTATGCGTTTACTTTTTTTGCTTTTCATTTTGGGTAGTCAAATGTTGATGGCCCAAAATGAAAAAATTCCTTTTCAAAGAGAAGATGTTTTTAAACTAGAATATGCATCAAGCCCTCAAATTTCTAATGATGGCCAAAAAGTAGTCTATGTCCGCAATCGAATGGACATTATGAAAGACCGCAAAACAGGAAATTTATGGATGGTTGACATTGATGGCAAAAATCATAAAAAACTAAGCCATCGAGAGGCTAGAGAATCCGCTCCCTCTTGGTCACCTGTACAAGGTGATGATCGAATTGCATTTGTGAGTTCAACTGATGAAGGTAGTGAAATCTATGTGCAATGGACAAAAACAGGTCAATCTGCAAGGCTTACACAATTGGAAAAGTCTCCTCGTAACCTGAGTTGGTCCCCTGATGGTCAACATATTGCGTTTACCATGATGGTTCCTTCAAAGAAGCAAAGATTAGTGAGCCCTCCCAAGAAGCCGAAAGGCGCTGATTGGGCGGATGCGCCTCGTATTACCACGAGTTTAAAGCATGAGGCAGATGGTAGTGGAAAGCTTACTCCTGGATTCACACAAATTTTTGTAATTCCTTCTGAAGGTGGTTCACCAAGACAAATTAGTAAAGGGGATTTTAATTACAGTGGTTCTTTAAATTGGTCAAAAGATGGAAAGCAACTCATCTTTTCTTCCAATTTGCATTCAGATTGGGAATATAAAAGAAGAAATTCTGAAATCTACTCTATTCAAGTTGCCGATGGAACAATTGATACCCTCAGCAATCGATTTGGACCAGATAACAATCCTTCAATTTCGCCTGACGGCAAAACCATTGCTTACCTGGGTTATGATGACAAAATTCAAACTTATCAAGTCAATCACTTATACCTAATGGATATCAATGGCCAGAATAAAAGAATGGTCAAAAATCCGATCGACCGCAGCATGCGATCACTAAAATGGCATCCTAATGGCAAACATGTTCTTTTCCTATACGATGATAAGGGAATTAGCAAGATTGGACAGTTAAGTCTGGATGGCCATTTCACGGAAGTGGTGAAAGACGTAGGTGGAACAGTGATTGGAAGGCCTTATGGCGGTGGTTCCTATGCCGTTTCGAAAGATGGTGCGATTGTTTTCACCCATACTAGGCCAACATTTCCATCTGATTTAATCTATTTGAAAGGCGAAAATAAAACACAATTAACTGATCTGAATAAGGATATTTTACCCTACCGTCAGTTAGGCGAAGTAGAAGAAGTTTGGTATCCCTCTTCTTTTGACAAAAGGGATATCCAAGGTTGGATTGTAAAACCTCCATTTTATGATGAAAATCGAAAGTATCCGCTTTTGGTTGAAAATCATGGTGGGCCCATTTCCAATTATGGAGAACGTTTTTCGCCTGAAATGCAATTGTATGCAGCCGCTGATTACGTCGTTTTTTATCCTAATCCGCGTGGTAGTACGGGATATGGGGAAGAGTTTGGTAATTTATTGTATCACAACTATCCGGGTGAAGATTATAATGATGTCATGGATGGCGTTGATGCCTTATTAGAAAAAGGTTTGGTGCATGAAGATAGCCTATATGTCACAGGAGGTAGTGCAGGTGGAATTATGACAGCTTGGATGATCGGAAAGAACAAGCGTTTTAAGGCAGCTGCGGTTATCAAACCGGTAATGAACTGGATTAGTAAGACCTTAACGGCCGATAATTATTATGGTTATGCTTATTATCGTTATCCAGGTCAGCCATGGGAGAACCCTGAAGTGTACATGAAATTTTCTCCCGTTTCTTTAGTAGGAAATATTGAAACACCTACTATGGTCATGGTTGGTTTATCCGATTTAAGAACGCCTTTGTCAGAAGCCAAGCAGCTTTATCATGCCTTAAAATTGAGAAAGAAAGAAACCATGCTAGTAGAAATACCTGGTGCTTTTCATAACATCTCTGCAAGACCTAGTCAATTGATCACAAAGGTGGATCATATTTTGGCTTGGTTTGAGCGATATCGTTAATGTTTGTCTTTGTGAAGGAGAGACTTTGTGAAGAGTGGGGTGTAAATCAACGCGCAGCCACAGGGCACAAAGTCTCCCAATCTTCGCTAGCCAAGCTGAAGTAGCCACTTCAAGAGAGCTAATTTCTCCTTTACTTCTTTTGGTTTTAAGTAGATGTCTTTGGATTTCAACTTATTCATTGGAGCGAGTTCTTTGGTGACTGTAACTTCATGGGGAAATAGATCAATAGGCTGATGCCACTGATAAGTTTTATTGCCAACTTTAAATCGGAATACATAAAACTGGTCATTTAGGCCGCCTTTTCTTCCGCAAGAATCGCATTTTTCATCTTTTTTAAATGCTGGACGATCCTTACAAATATCACAGTTAGGCATTTTGATCTTTTGCCTGTAAGATTCAATACAAAGGCCTTTTTCATAAAGATAGTTGACCATTTGGCCTTTAAGTGAATAAATTTCTTCTTTGGTTTCGTAGCTACACAGGCGTTTATTTTTACAAAAGCGATTGAGAATATAAGTTGCCTGGGCAGCATCCTTTATCGCTTCTGATTTCTTTGTATACTGAATATAAAAACGATCTTCAAAACTTATCTCTTCTCCTGGTGCTAAGGCACGACATTTGTAGAGTGTAGAATTGGCTTGGCGACGGCAGGTAATGAATCCTTTTACGGCAAGTGCTCGGATACGTGTGGCAGACATCCCCGCTTTCGCGGAATCCACAAAGGTGTGCTTTCCATCCTGACTTTCTCGTTCAATTTGAGCCAGTAATACCTTTTCAGAAGGATTTAATTTAAGCTTTTTCTTTTTGTATTCTTCTGCTGTCAATTTTTTTTGATCTTTGTGCAAAGATAAACTTTAAGACGAAGGCTATGGCGAATCAAATAGAAAAACAGTATTTCCAAGATTTTATGCCGGGCAATGTATGTTTTGGCTGCGGCAGAGATAATCACTTTGGCCTTAAGATTAGCAGTTTTTGGGAGGGAGATGAAGCTGTTTGTATCTGGAATTCAGAAGAAAAATACCAAGGTTGGAAAGGCATTCTCAATGGAGGAATTATGGCTACTCTAATTGACTGCCACTGTATGGGTGCTGCAGCGGCGGCCGCTTATAGAGCAGAAGGACGTCCACTTGGCAGCGAGCCAGAATACCGCTATGCCACAGGCACCCTTACGATCAAATATTTAAAACCGACGCTCAATGATAAAGCTGTAGAAATTCGTGCAAAAGTTACTGAGATCAAAGGCCGAAAAACGACCTTGGAATGTGTGATTAAATCGGATGGCATCATTACGGCTAAAGCCGATGTCATTGCCATCCGAGTGTGGGATAGTAGTAAAGATAATGATAGTGCTTTTGGAGGTTAAACTCCAAAGTATATCAAACCTCCAATCAGTAATAACAAACCCCATTGACCTAAGCTCAAAAAACGTCCTTTGAACGGTTTTGAGATGAGGATGCTTATTATCCAAAAGATGGCATACCCGAGACAATAGATGCTTAATAGATATAAGATGGTTGCTTCGCCTTTTAACCAATCACTAAAATTGATGATTCCAAGAAGTGCGCTCAACATCAATAGATCAAATGAAATCCAGTGCCAGCCACAACGAATCATCGTCCATTTTTCTTGAAGATTGATATCATCATTGGTTAGTTCTAATAATCGGATTTCTTTGTCACCTTGGAAGGTGTGAACAAAAAAAGCTAAGACAGCTAAAATATTTGCCGCAAATAAGAAGTAGTTCATAATCTCTAATATAAGATAGCGATAAAAAGTGCCGAAAGCCCTATGAATAGGCATAGTGGAGAATAAATTTTAGTATCCAATTTGGCGAAAGCCGTAGTTTTTAACTGCTTAAAGAAACCTACATATCTAAAATCACCTAAGGCTCTAGCTAAAAAGATCAAGGCAATCAACCAGACTATATTTTGCAAGAAACTAGGTAAAAAGCTTATGCTAATCCAGCCTACAGACCAGGCGACAAGACTACCAAAAGTAAATAAGCCAAAGCCAACTATGGCACATGCCCAGAAACCAGGCTTGAAAGCAACTGTACCACTTTCATCAGAAGGAAGAGCCGTCTCAAAAGCCCACTTCCCTCCCACTGCCCAGTAAAAATGAAGCGCAGATAAAAAGAAAAATAAAGCAATTAAAACAACTGATAGTATTTGAATAAAGAAGATCATTATTTTAAATATTATGGTATTAAAAAATTTAGGTCAAAGTTACTAATTTTTAAATTCCTCCTACTTTTTTATCGGCTAAAGCCATATTTTTTTCTTCAAAAAGGTATCTTTCCGTAGATAAATAATAAGAAGTGATTTAAAATAAGATGTTATGCAAAAACTAATTTTTTTGTTGCTTTTATCAAGTATTTTGTGGAGCTGTGAACAAGCAAAGCTAGAGGAACTTAGCTCCCAAGTAGCTCAGTTAAAAGAAGATTTGGCGAAAGCCGAAGCAAATTTAGCAGCAGCTACATCGGCTAAAAATGATCTAGGCTTAATTCATTCTGTATTCTTTTGGTTGAAGGAAGATATCAGTCCGGAAGACGAAAAGGCATTTTTGGAAGGTCTCGACTCTCTGTGTCCAATTAGCACTATCAAGAATTGTTACATCGGACCTCCTGCACCTACAGAAGCACGTGAAGTGATAGATCATTCCTATAGCTATGCTTTAATTGTGCACTTTGATGATCTGGAAGGTCATGATAATTACCAAATTGATCCAATCCATTTGAAGTTCATATCAGATCATAAGGATAAATGGAGCAAGGTGCTTGTTTATGATAATAAACTGCTGCAGTAACAAAGTTGCAAAAAGCATGGATGCTTAATGATCCATGCTTTTACAATAAGCATTATATTTTATAAAGAAATTTATCAAAATAAATATACTTTTTGTTATTTTAGACTAAACAAACTCAAACAAATCACTTGTATTAAATAATAGTTAATACATGATGAGTAAATTGTTATCCTTTCTGCAGCTTCTGCCCGATATTGGTGTTGCAACCTCAATGAGTGATAAAGAAATTGCTAAAGCTAGAATCTACAACTACCTGATACTGATCATGCTCATTATCCAAAGTCTTCTTTTGGTAAGGGAATTGATTATTTTAGATGTTGTCAGACTAAGTATCATCAGTTCTTTTTGTACCATTAGTGCCTCCTTTTTATTTCTTCATCATCGGTTTGGGTTAGATGTTTCGGCTGGTGCTTTAAACACCATCTACCCATTAGCCATGGGATCTTATATTTTAATGGTTGGCAAAAACGAAGGGACCGAATATTGTTTTTTTATATTTGTATTGTCTTCTATCATTTTCCAAAAGAATGCGCTTTTTAGCATATTCTTAATCATTTACAATATCTCCATTTTCATTCTGGCCATTTTTTACATAAATGAATATGGAATGTTACTTCAGAGAGAAGAGGGTACAGAGCAAGAGGATTATATTATCATTTTCATTGCATCCTCAATCTGTATTGCTTTAATCATGTATGTCTATGATCAAGCGCTCGAAAAATATGATCGAAAGTCTTCTGAGTTGATTGATTCTCTTCAGAATAAAAATGATAAGCTCATTACTTCCAACCAAGAACTAGAACGTTTCACCTATATCGCTTCCCACGATTTAAAAACTCCTCTCAGAAATATTGTCAGTTTTTTAGGTGTTATGGAGCGACAAGTGAAAGAAGGCAAAACAGACGAATTAGAAAAGTATTTTTCTATTGTCACTGAAAATGCTCGAAATTTATACGATCTGATTGAAGAAACGTTGGAATATTCCAAAATTGGGCAGCAAGAATGGAAGTCAGAAGTTATCAATTTAAACCTGTTAGCCCAAAAAATAAAGGAACAGCTTCAGCATACCTCTTCAGAACAAATCAGTATTGAGTTTCAAGAACTACCAATCATTAATGGAGATGATTTTTTTGTTTATAAGCTATTTTTTAATATTATCGAAAATGGCATAAAATACAACAATTCTGATCCCAAAAAAGTAGGTATACAATCCCAAGAATATGAATATCACTACGAAATCAGTATAAGCGATAATGGTATTGGTATTCCACAAGAATACTTGCAACAAATATTCATTATGTATAAACGCTTACATACAAGAGACCATTTTCAAGGAACAGGCATTGGCCTATCTATGTCGAAAAAAATAATTGAAAAGATGGGTGGCCGAATATGGGTAAGGTCTGTACTAGGTGAAGGTACTACTTTTTATTTCACTATCCTCAAATCCAATACATTGAGCTACTCAAAAAACCATATGACCCCGAAAGCAGTAAAATAGATGAATTCCTGTTTTTTAGTATATATTTTCAAATATACTTATTTGTTATTTCCTACTGAAAAACATAACTGGTCAGAAAGATCTAAAATATTTTTTAGAGGACCTTCTAATGATTTATTTCTTTTGACTTTCGTCAAAATTTTGATCATTCTATATATTACCATACTTTAGCTGATCGATGGTACATCAATGAGTGCGAGCGATGATAAAGTGAATCAAGCAGTAAATCGAATGTTATTTCATTTTTGCTATTTAAGTAGTTGTTTAAACAATTTATCCTACCACCTACGAACAATGCATAGCGCACCAAATACTTTAGCCCCGCCTGCCAGACAGGCAGTTTTTTTTGTTCTATAACTAAGGCTATGAAACTCAAAAAAAGCTTCGCCTTGGCACTCAAGCCATTATTCTCGATTGGCAACATACTTTTTAAACAACTTCTAACAGTGGATCGCCATTGATAAATGGAGATGACGACTTTTTAAGTCATTAGCTCAAAATATAGACTTCTATTTGGTCTTGCTTTATATTTGGAAAATCAGTTTGCTAAGCAAAAATGCATCTAATGAAAAAGTATCATATTGATAAGGACATTAAAAAGGCAGAAACCTTACCTGCTCAATTCTACAGAAGCCAAGAAGTATTTGACAAATTGAGAGAAAATATCTTTGCTAAATCTTGGCAGTGGATTGGAGATGAAAACACGCTCGTACCAATAGCAGAGAGTGTCTACCCTTTGGTTTTATTAGAAAACTTTTTATCAGAGCCAATACTGATCACAAGAAATAGAGAAAATAAATTAAGTGCTTTATCAAACGTTTGCACCCATAGAGGAAATATTATCAGCCATTATCCTGGTAAAGTCAAACACCTGATATGTATGTACCATGGAAGAAGGTTTCATCTTGATGGCCAATTTAGTAGAATGCCTGAATTTGGTGAGGCTGAAGATTTTCCAAGGCCATGTGATAACCTTCATCGATTCCCTATCGAACAATTGGGGCATCATCTATTCATTGGCTTAGATCCTATATTTGATTTTTCAACAGTGGCTGATATCATGAATGAACGAATTGGTTTTTTACCACTAAGCGAATTCAAACTAGACCAAAGCTTAAGTAAGGATTATCTCGTTAATTCCCACTGGGCCATTTACTGTGATAACTATTTGGAAGGCTTCCACATTCCTTTTGTTCATGAGGATTTGAATGCAGTATTAGATTATGGAAATTACACTACTGAGTTATATGAATATGTAAACCTTCAGCTTGGGTACGCTAAAGGTGCCGAAGAAGTTTTTGATTTACCAGAAGGCCACAGAGATTATGGGAAACATGTAGCAGCCTATTATTTTTGGGTCTTTCCTAATATGATGTTTAATTTTTATCCTTGGGGACTATCCATAAATATCGTCAAGCCTTTAAGCATTAATAAAACTAGGGTCTCTTTTATCACTTACGTTTATGATGAATCAAAGTTAAGTGCAGGGGCAGGGGCTCTCTTGGATAAAGTCGAACGAGAAGACGAATTTGTTGTAGAAGGTGTACAAAAGGGCCTTCAGTCGCGCTTTTATACATCTGGAAGATTTTCACCAACCAGAGAAAAGGGGGTACATCATTTTCATAGTTTATTAGCTAAACATATCAACAACTAAGCTTTGTTTGCCATCTTCTTTTTGGATTAATTTCGTGCATATTGTAAATTAGGACTTAACTAAGAGGCTTTACGACTACGGCTAATTTATTCTACAATAGTTAAGCTATTGAAAGATCAACAATTAGCTAAAATCGCTAATCGTATAACAATGTTTCCTTAGTGAGGGAATTACATTTCCCTCATGTTTTCGGCTATTTTTGCTTACCTCATATAAGTCCACCATTGACTATTTCAATCCCTTAAATCTATTTGTTGATAGCCCTTGAGAACTTCCTATTAATACTTTTCTAAAATCAGATAAGGTTATTAAGCGGCTAGACAAAATTGCTTGTATAATTAAATTGTCCCTTCGAAAATTATCAGTAACTGACGATAGGAAAGTTACACATGATATTTAAACGAACGTAAAAACCTGTCTGCCTATGGCTGAATTTTACTATACCAATTCCAGCCTGCCGTCAGGCACTGCCTGGGCAAACTACTTAGCTTATTTATGCAAAATGATTTTAATACACCTGCAAAATGTATGTGAATATAGAAATAAATACGGGTTTGAGTCGCACAAAGCTATTCCATTATATAGAGTACATTTAACTTTACACTGCTTGGAAACCAAAGATTTGAGAACCAAGATGCTTGGTGGGAGCAGTCACTTAGTTTGCTAAGCTCCACTATAGCTTCTTAGCCAAAGAGCTCCTTTTACAAAGGGTAAGCTCCAATCATTGGAGCTCTCTTTGAACAAAATTCAAACATACTCATACTTACATATAAATTATAGTTACTATAGAACAAATAAAAGCTATGCATTCTAAAACGACCCTACCCCAATGCCATTGTCCCCATTTGTTCAATTCTATTGGAAGTTGTTCGTACGAAATACTTGCCTCGGCAAATAGATTGTTGGCATTTTTAAAGTACAAATAGTAGGTCGAAAAGAATAAGGTAGTAAAGAGTCCCATAAGGATAAGGGATGCTTGGCTCTGAATATTTGTGTAAAGCCCATAAAATAGGGTTAATAATGGAAGCAAGGTAGCTACGATAGTTAATGGTGCAAAGAATTGATAAATTTTCTTCCCGTAAGTTTGATGTAACTCAAAGAAATCTTTTGGTGGCAGAGCTTTCCAATACGGTACAAAGAGAACGCCTTCTGTGATTTGTGCACCTAAAAATATCCCTAAGCATCCGGTAGACAAAGCAATCAATACCTCAAATAACATTTTAATCTAATTTTGATGAATGAATACAACAAAATTATAGGATACTAGAACCAAGTTCATTTACATATGTAAATAAAAAACCAACTTTCTATCTTTAGGAGTATGATGAAATTATTACTGAATAAATAAACCTTCCCTCTCCATTGGTGGGCCAAACCTATTGTTCTGAGTGTATTAAATTAGAGCATGTGTAAATTTTCTGCTGCCTGAAAACCAATGCTTTGAAAACTATATCGTCCGATTGGATCAGTCACTTAGCTCGCTAAGCTCCATCACAAAACCCTAGCCAAAATCCTACCTTTGCTGGCAGGCAGACTCAAATCAATGATTTTCCCTTTGAACAAAATTTAAATATACTCTTAATGTAAACCAAGCGCCAAAATTTAACTAAAATCGCTGAGCTTATTAAGGTACTTTCATCCCCAAGAATAATGGTTTAATTTGAGCAATGGAGACTCTATAAAGTAAAAGTCAAAAAATATGAATTGCCTAAGCAAAATTGCTTATTTGATAAGATTGTCAGCTCAAAAGTTATAAGCAACAGACTTATAGGAAAGTTACTGATAATTTTGAGCTGAGGTTGGAAATTTTATTGTACTGAATTTTAGCCTTACTTCTTATGATGCTATTTTTCCATTCAAGAGTGTCGCTAATTCTTTACCATAATCGATGAATGCAATGGTTTCATCTGTCCGTGCCAATTTAATTTTATCAAAAATGACCAGTGCCTCACCATTACTCTCTAAATGATAAATCTGATGATTTTCGAAAAAGCGAATGATATCATCCGTAAAAAATGATCGAATTTCAGATGCTTGATTACCCATAATCAGAAACTTTTCAGAAAAGTCGGGATACATCTCGAAGTCGATATCTTTATAGCCTGTAAATGCCATTACTCGGTCAAATATTTTTTCAAATACCCCTTCTTTTTCCATAGTAAAAACAGGTATTTTTTTATTCAATTTTAAGACCATTAGCGTTGTATTGAAGGTTTCGGCTGTAAAAGCTGCACCTTCATTGAAAGTAACATCAGCGATTTCCCAAGACACATCCAAATCTTTAAATGTGCCTTTGAGACAATTTGACTTACGTTCGATTGGCCGAATTTCAAAGAAGTGAAAATTCTTTAGATAGCTCGTATTCCAATCAACTCGATTGGTATATTGATAATCTTTTTCATTGGCCAAGTTCTGCAATCTAGTTTGCCTTGGTGATAATTTAGTAGAAGCATTATTTAAGGAAATTTTTAATGCTCTATTATGAGTAGATGAGGAAACATGCGACTCTAGCCCTTTTATAAAAACCTTACCACCGGTGTCTTTTTGTAATTTCAGATAATCCACTAAGTAATCCATATAGGTTATACCGACTAATCTTGTTTCTGATAAATCGATATTAACATCTGCACCAGAAGGAATTTGAGTAACTAATTTATCGATTTTTAATATGCCCAGAAAATTAGCAATTCCTTTAATCTTTAGGTCATAGCTACCATCCGGTTTGGAAATTAATTCTGAACCTGAGTTATAAATCATTTTAAAAAATTGGATAATAGATACTCTCGCTAGTAACATATGACTGACCATGGCTAATAATAATCCACCGAGTAAACCGATCAATAAATTGGTATAAAGGGTTAAAATCATTGTGCCAACAAAAAATATTAATTGTTCTGTTCCTTGATTGTAAACTTGTTTAAAAACGGCAGGAGAAGCCAGTTTAAAGCCAGTATAAACTAGCAAAATGGCGAAAGCACATAGCGGCACTTGCCTCATTATTGGGCTCAATACTACTATGAAGAGTAGCAGTAATAGTCCTTGATACATATTAGACCACTTTGTCTTGGCACCATTATGAATATTAACCGTACTTCTGATAATCACTGCAATAATTGGTAAGCCTCCAATTAAGCCAGCTACCATCGTACTCAATCCAATACCAGTCAAATCCTTGTTCAAGTCTGTTTTTCGTTTATATGGATCAATTTTATCAATTGCTTTTGCGATAGCTAATGATTCAATACTAGTGATAATCAGTATAGATAATACCGTTGTCCAGAATTCAATAGTGTTAATCTTACTGAAATTTGGATGCATGATAGAATCCACGATATTATCTGGAATATCTAGTAACAAACTAGGTCCCACCTCATAGGCCTTCCCCAAGAAAGTAAGGGTGTGTGGATCAAAGAAGTTGAAGGCATAAACAAATGGAATAGAAAGGGCGATAACCCACATTGGTGCTGGTAGAATATGAAAAAACCGATAACTGATCTTAGAATTAAATAGCAACAATAATAACCCTGCCAAAGCAATAATCACTACAAACGGATTAGCTTGAGGTAAATATAGCACCGCATCAACTAAGTTTTGTATAATGCTCGGACTATCAGAATGTGTACCTATGGCAACATGAATCTGTTTCGCAAAAATGATAATACCGATGGCAGCCAAAAGGCCATGAATCACAGAGGAATGGAAGATATCCGCTAGCCGTCCTAACTTCAACAATCCTAGCACTACTTGGATAGCGCCTGAAACAACTACTGCTGCTAATACGTAATTAAAGGCTTGCCCTGAGCCATCATCCATTAATGCAATACCTAAAAGAATAACTGCAATCACTCCTTTAGCCGGCCCGTTTACTGATATATGACCTCCTCGATAAAGAGTGGTTACAATACCACCAACTACTGCTGAAAGTATGCCTGACATCGCAGGAGCACCTGCCGCTAAAGCAATACCCAATGAAAGAGGTAAAGCAATGAGTGAAACACTTACGGCTGCAATTAGATCACTTTGCCAATTTTCAATTAATCCCTGAAAGCCTGTCTTCGGTGTAATTTCCATTTATTTAATATCCAATGGGTTATAAAATATTAATGATAACTGAAACCCCAAAATAGCAAATATTCGGAATTATTTGGAATGAGCAGGCAGGGATATTGAGGAATTTAGAAAATGAAAAGAAACTTACTTTTGAATTCCAATTTATGGAAGAACATAAAACTGCGCTATTTGATCATAGAATAAAAGCCTTGACTGATGAGTAGGAAAAAGACTATTAAAGTTACTGAACAGCTAAATTCAGTATCATATTAGATACTCAACCACACAACGAAATCCCGCAAAATATGTTTGAACAAAAGAAAAGTCATGAATACTTCTAAAATAGCTAAATATCTTATTATACATGCAGATGATGCAGGATTGTGTCAATCCGAAAATAAAGCTACCATAGAAAGCTTAAGACGAGGTATTGTAAACTCGTACAGTATCATGACTACATGCTCTGGTTTTGACGAAATCGCAAAATTTGCAAAAAACAATCCTGAATTTGACTATGGAATACATTTAACCCTTACCTGTGAATGGGAAAATCAAAGATTTGGCCCCGTGTTACCAATTACTGAGGTTCCATCTTTAGTAGATGAGTATGGCCATTTCTTCAAAACAAGGGAAAAGTTAAAAAATAGAGCTTCGAATATCGACATCAAAAAAGAACTAGAAGCACAAATAAATAAGGCCTATGACTATGGGTTAAATCCTTCACACATTGACTCGCATATGTATAGTATCGGTATAACAGAAGCTTCTTTTTCAATCTACAGAAATTTAGGGATTCAATTTGGCCTGCCCGTATTTATGAACCACGAGGTCTTATCAATAGCGACAAAGGAATCATTGATAAAAAAAGAGGACTTTCTAATAGACCATTTTTTTATTGGAGATTTTGAAGATTTTAAGAATGGCACCTTATTAGATTATTATTTCAAGGTACTAGATGGATTAAAACCTGGAATAAATATTCTATTACTACACCCATCATTCGACAGCGAAGAAATGAGAGAAATAACATTTAATCACCCAAATTTTGGTTCAGAGTGGAGAGCAATTGATTTTGCTTTTATCACCTCAGAAAAGGCGAAATCAAAAATTAAAGAGAATGATATCCAATTAATAGATTGGAGGTCAGTATGGAAAAGAAACAATCCCAATACAAATAATATTTTTTAAACCCTTTCTCCATTGGGCTTTACTACCAGAAGTACATGCGATGGGATACACCTTCAACACTCCATGAAGAGTGAAGTATTGAAGGTGTGTGAATATTTATCAATATCCTTTTATATTTCAAAACTATGCACCGCTGTGAGTCATTGACTAATGTCGGATATTACTCCTGTGAACCAAAAATCAATGGCCCAACAGCATTATTTTGCATCTTATTTTGAAAGGCTGCCATCTCTTCCTTTTTAAACTGGTTCCATGCTTTTTGAATCGTTTTCCACTCTGCATGAAGCTGCTGATATACTTCAACATATTGATCAGCTGGTTTGAAATCGGCAATACCAACTGTAGATGCTAGGTAATTCAATTTTTCCATGAGCATACCAGGCAATCGAATAGCATCTTGTCCTTTACCAGTGTGCTTCAGCTGCACCATCTGATTCTCAAGTGCTGTAGCCAAACTATCAAGTTGTTGCACCTGATGAGCCTTATCACCAGTAAGCATAGGCAGCATGTCTTTTAGTTGACGACGAATTTTTTCTGCCTCGTTCACTGTTTTCGAGATCTCTTCATAATCAAGTCGGATTTTATCCAGAAGTTCTTTTTGTGCTGCAATATCACTAAGACTTCCCTCTGTGTTAGGGTCTTTCAGCAAAGTAAGACTTTGGCTTTGCTCAATATCCCCAACTTTAAGACTTAGCGTGTAAGTTCCAGGACTAGCGAGTAAAGACATAGGCGGCACTAAAGATTTTCGGGTTCTCTTTTCCGATAATTGTACCCATGGAGCATATAGGGGTTTGGTTCGCAAAACAAGAGCTGTACTTGGATCTTCTCTGAAATCCCACCATACCCGATTAATTCCTGGTTTACCTTTGTGCTTGATAGTTCTGATAGTCTCTCCTTTTTCATTAGCAATGATAATACTAACACTATCGGCTAATTCTTCAGATTGCCAGTAGTGAAGAGATGTACCTCTAGGCGGATCATCGCCAAAAGAAGCTTCTTTAAAAAACTGCATCACCATTGAGACAGACTGCAGTCGGTAGGCATCCTTTGGATTAAACAAATGAACCGCAGATTCTTCTACCTCTGTTGTAAACTGCTGCAGGGGCGTCAGGTCGTCAAGAATCCAAATACCACGGCCATAGGTACCAACTACTAAGTCATTAAAATGCGTTGGAATATCCATCCAATACATTGGACTTGAAGGTAGGTTCGTCATCAGAGATTGCCAATTAGCACCTTGGTCTAAGGAGAAGTACAAAGCATTTTCTGTACCTAAATATAATAGATTAGGATTGACCGGATCTTCTTTGATCATACGGCAGTAGCTTAAGGGTCCGCTTTCTATCCCATTAGTGATTTTAGTCCAGCTCTTGCCATAGTTTTTACTTTTATAAACATAAGGGGCAAAATCTCCCATCTCATGAGCATCCACAGTTAGGTATACAGTGCCCTCTTCATGGGTAGAAGCTTCGATATTCCGAACAGCGCCATATGTGGGTATTCCAGGAATTTTTTTAGTCACATTATTCCAATTAGCACCATTATCCTGACTGACATGTACAAGGCCATCATTTGTACCTGCCCATAATAAACCTTGCTTTAATGGAGATTCTTCAAGAGCATATACTACATTGGCATATTCCACACCGATATTATCGCCTGTCAGTCCTCCCGAGAACTGTTGTTTACTTAAATCATTAAGGCTAAGATCAGGGCTGACAATTTCCCAACTTTGCCCACCATTAGTTGTACGGTGTACATATTGGCTAGCCACATAAACGGTATTATTATCATGAGGAGAGATGAGTAATGGAAACGTCCACTGGAATCGATATTTGACATCCTCGGCAGGCATACCTGCCGTATACTCTGGCCATACTTCCACCTGTCTAAATTGTCTGGTTTGCTCATTGTAACGCGTTACGACCCCTCCTAAAGCACCGTAGCCTGATGCACTGGACCAAACAATGTTCGGATCAGATGGATCCGCAGTGGCAAAACCACTTTCTCCACCTCCCACATCATGCCACATACCAGTAGGAATAAAACCTCCAAAAAAGCTTTGCATACGACTTCTGCTAGGGCCTTTCATAGAAGGACCGTCCTGTCGGTTGGTAAGTACGTTATAAGGTACCTCTGTATCTGTTGTGACATGATATAATTGAGCCACAGGTAATTGTACTCTATGCCAAGACTTTCCCCTATTATGGCTAATGGAAAGTCCTCCATCGCCCACGACAATCTGACGATTACCATTGGAAGGATCTACCCACATTTCATGATGATCCCAATTGGGGGCTGTACCTTGTGCGGCTAAAGTAGCCGTTTTACCTCCATCGATGCTCGTTGCATAAGCAGCAGAGAAGAAGTAGATTTCATTGGGGTTGTCTGGTGATGCTGCGCATCGAGTATAATATGCTCCGCGGCCAGTTAGATCTCGATCTGAATTGACTAAAGCAAAGGAAGTTCCTCTATTTTCCGAACGCCAAAGCTCTCCGGTATTCGTCGGTTTTCCATTCAATGGAATACCATCTCCTGTCTCTATCAAAGCATATAACCTGCCTTGCTGAGCGGGCGTCATTGCTAAGGCAATTTTACCCACTTCCCCTTTTGGTAATCCATTACCTTCTAACTTTTCCCAAGTTTCACCACCATCAAGTGACCGATAAATACCGCCACCAGGACCACCACTCTTACGTGTCCATGGGCGAATTTCCAAAGACCACAATCCTGCAAACAAAATACGAGGATTAAATGGATCCATGACCAAATCCGAAGCACCTGTTTGTTTATCTACATGCAGTACCTGCTGCCAAGTTTTACCACCATCGGTAGTCTTATATATACCGCGCTCCTCTTGTGGTGTGTAGCCATGCCCTAAGGCAGCTACATAAACGATATCAGAATTATTAGGATGAACAATGATCCTACTAATCCTTCCTGTACGATCAAGGCCAAGATGTTCCCAGTTAGCTCCTCCATCGGTCGAGCGCCAAACGCCATTTCCAATAGAAACATTAGAACGAATAAAAGACTCTCCAGTTCCAGCATAAACCACCTCTGGTTCACTAGGTGACAAGGCAAGTGCCCCAATGGAATGCACGGGTTGCTTATCAAAAACAGCTTGCCAGTTTAAACCGCCATCTACCGTTTTCCAAATACCTCCTGAAGCTGCGCCCACGTAGTAAGTCATAGGATCTCCTGCAATGCCAGTGACTGAAATAATCCGGTTGCCAACTGGGCCAATATGCCGGAATTTCAATTGATCCATTTGCTCTAATGAAAGCTCTTGAGCTGACAAATTGAGAGGTAGCAAAAAGATCATTGATAGTAAATAAAGGATAGATTTTTGCATAAGCCGATTGGTATAGAATTAAAAATACCTAAACTAATAAAACTTATCATCAAATGAAAACTTCATTTGGGAAAACATTTTTCACTCTTTGTATTTACATTCACCATGTACTTAATGCCTTTCTAATGTTGATCCATAAACTTTGTTTGCTCCTAAATATAAAAAGGAGACTTTCTAATACACAAAATACAATAGCGTACTTCTCAGTAAAATAGATTATGGCGCATCTATATCTACTTTTTAAAAGCTATCGATGCTCTGCTTCTAAATACTCTGTAACCCAAATTACTCAGCATTTCGATGGCATCTTTTTACTCAGCTCTGCCTTGCGAACTCGCCTTAAGCTTAGCGAAAATCAGCTGGTTCAAAATCCCAATAAACTCACACTACAATATACAAATCGTCAAATAGTAAATTGGATAAGAAAATCTAAAAACCTTTCTTTTTACAATTGATCCTTTCGATAATTTAAAAAATGTTTATTAAGTTAGTATGCGTAAAAGACTGTATATCAACATTTTTACCAATGATTAAAATCAAATTAATTTTAGTTCCTATTGAATAAGATTAAATTGAAGGCCTTTAACGAAAGAAAATTTCCCTAATTAAATGAAGAATACAATTACCATTTTGCTCACATTTTTACTTTCAATACTACTTAGAGCACAAGATTATCAAGTAAAGGGTTTGGAAAAGCCTGTCGAGATTATTATAGATGCTTGGGGCATTCCGCATATTTATGCAGAGACGGAAGAAGATCTTTTTTTTGCACAGGGATGGAACGCTGCAAGAGATAGACTATTTCAGTTTGAAGTCTGGAGAAGACAAGCGACAGGGACTGTCGCAGAGCTTCTAGGGGAACGAGAATTCAAAAGAGATCTAGGCACAAGATTATTTTTGTTCAGGGGTAATATTAATGAGGAGATGAATCATTATCATGAAAATGGTAAGGCCATTATTACATCCTATGTAAAAGGGGTCAATGCCTATATTGATTATATAAATGCAAGGCCAAATGAGTTACCCTTAGAATTTAAATTACTGAAAACTAAACCACAACATTGGACGCCTGAAGTTGTGATATCTAGGCACCAAGGGCTATTAGGAAATATAGGTCAAGAATTAAGAATTGGACAACAAGTGGCCAAAGTAGGTGTCGAAAAAGTGAAGGAGATTAACTACTTCCACCCAGAAGATCCAAATTTAGAAATAGACCCCAAAATAAATAAATCATTATTGGATGATGACTTATTGGAACTCTATAATGCATATAGGCGACCACTTAAGTTTCAACCAGAAGATTTAATCGCAAGTGTTAGGAATAGTGTCGATAGCTATAGATACTTAGCTCAATTGAATGCTGAAGCGGATGAACTTGAACAAAAGAATGATCTAGACAACTTTGGTAGTAATAATTGGGTCGTATCAGGCGAACATACGGCTAGTGGCTATCCAATGATGGCTAATGATCCACATCGCACACAAGCGGTACCTTCTCTTCGTTATATGGCACATCTTGTAGGTCCTGGATGGAATGTAATAGGCGGGGGAGAACCAGAAATCCCAGGTATATCGATTGGTCATAATGGTGTAGGCGCTTGGGGGCTTACTGTATTCCGAACAGATGCTGAGGATCTTTACGTTTATGATACAAATCCACAAAATCATGATCAATATAAGTATCAGGGTGAATGGCTCAATATGGAGATCATAAGTGAAACAATAGCCATTAAAGGGCAGAATTCCAGACAAGTAGCATTAAAATATAGTAAGCATGGCCCTATCGTCTATGAAGATACAAAGAACCACAAAGCATATGCAGTGAGATGTGGCTGGCTAGAGATAGGTGGCGCTCCATATTTAGCAAGCTTACGCATGGATCAAGCTCAATCATTTGAAGAATTTAGAGAGGCATGTAACTACAGTAATATTCCCGGTGAGAATATGATATGGGCTGATAAAAAGGGGAATATAGGGTGGCAAGCAGTTGGTATAGCTCCCGTTCGCAGAAATTTTAGTGGATTGGTTCCTGTTCCGGGAGATGGAACACATGAGTGGGAAGAATATTTAGAAATCAAAAAGAGGCCCAATATCTATAATCCCGAATCAGGGATTTTCTCCACTGCTAATCAAAATGTAACGCCTAATCATTATCCTCATATGGATGCCATTGGATTTTCGTGGTCTGATCCATTCAGAGGCCGGAGAGTTAATGAGATGTTAAGTAATGGAAAGAAACATACAGTCATGGATATGGCAGCGTATGTAACTGATTATACCTCATTAATTGCAAGAATGCTTTGTCCGCTCTTGAATAATTTATCTGCTAAAAATGAAACTGCAGAAAAAGCTAGGCTTATGCTTATTGAATGGGAAGATCATCAGCTTAATCCAAACGCCATAGAAGCTTCGATATATGTCACATGGGAAAGGTTACTCAAAGCAAAAATGGAAAAGCTGATTATTCCAGAAGA
>JAKVCU010000009.1:0-9950 GCA_022448955.1 Saprospiraceae bacterium | reverse complement strand
GCTATCAGTAGTCTTCAATTAACCAAAGTGGCGAACTGGCTAGTCTTTCCTGATGGAAAATTTGGCCCAGACCCCACTAAGGGAAGAGATGAATTTATTCTTCAAGCATTAGAGGAAAGTGTGGAAGAATTGAAAAATAGATTGGGAAATGACATGACGAATTGGCATTATGGACAAGAAAAATTTAAGTATATCAAACTTAAACATCCTATGAGTGCTGCAGTGGATTCAAAGACACGAGAAAAATTGGAAGTAGGGCCTCATCCAAGAGGAGGTAATGGTACAACAGTAGGGAGTACTGGCGGTAATGATAACCAATCTAGCGGTGCTTCATTTAGAGTCATTATTGATACAGGCGATTTTGATCACTCTTTGTTTACTAATTCTCCAGGACAATCTGGAAATCCTGATGATCCCTTCTATGATAATTTGTTTGATAATTGGGCAAAAGATAAATTTTTCCCTTTGTTTTACAGTAGAGAGAAAGTGGAATCAGTGAAAGCCAAAGTAATAAACCTTGTTCCAAAATAAAGAAATGGATGACCACCAGTAGTCTTACTGCTCTTTAATTTTGATTTTGGTCAGTTAAAACCCTTTCGGAAAACCTAATATAATGGAATGAAAGAAAGTGAAGTAATTATTGTAAATTTAAGTTTTACCAACTTTTAACACATAAAACTTATGTTCAAGCTACGTATCGGTTATCTTATATTAGTGTTGATCGTATCATTATTTGTTGGTTGTAAAGTAAGTTCAGATACAACTGCTGCAAATAGTGAAGAAGTATTAGTTCAAAAAGCGCTTGAAATTCATCATCGTGTTCTGACGCTTGATACGCATGCAGATACACCACTGCGAATGATACAACCAGGTTTCGATATGTCAGAGCGGCATGATCCAAATGAAACAGGCTCTAAAGTGGACTATCCGCGTATGAAAGAAGGAGGCTTAGATGCCATCTTTTTTGCAGCTTTTGTAGCACAAGATATTCGTGATGATGCTGGTCATAGCAGAGCAAAAGACCTTTGTCTTCAAATGATAGATTCTATTGTAACTTCTACCAATAGGAATTCTGATGTTGTAGGACTTGCGCTCGACCCAGAAGATGCTTATGCTTTAGAAAAAGAAGGTAAGCGCGCTATTTATATAGGTATTGAGAATGGGTATCCTATTGGTAATGATATTTCTAATGTTAGTCTATATTTTGATCAAGGTGTCCGCTATATTACCTTGGTTCATTCTTCTAACAATGATTTGGCTGATTCAGCTACCGATCCTGATGGGCCAGAACATGGAGGATTAAGTGCATTTGGCCGCGAGGTAGTGAAAGAGATGAATCGTTTAGGAATAATGGTAGATGTTTCGCATGGCAACGATAGTTTATTTTATGACGCTTTAGCAATTTCAAAAGCACCTATTATTGCTAGTCATTCCAATGCTCGAGCAGTGACGAACCACAAACGCAATATGACAGATGAAATGTTGGAATTAATGGCTAAAAACGGTGGGGTTGTTCAACTTACAATGTTGTCCGATTATTTGCGTAAAGCTCCTCCTAATCCACAACGAGATACTGCTATAGCTGCTCTAAGAGCAAATATGAAATCATTTAGTGAAATGACAAAGGAAGAACAATCTGCAGCAAGAAAAGCTTTTCAAGAAATTAACAAAAAATATCCTACCCCTTCCGCTACAGTGGGACATGTGGTCGATCATATTGATCACATTGTTAAAGTTGCAGGTATTGATCATGTTGGAATTGGGTGTGACTTTGATGGAGGAGGAGGAATTGAAGGTGTTTTTGATGCTAGTGAAGTAATGAACATCACGATTGAGCTGGTCAAAAGAGGATATACAGAAGAGCAAATTGAAAAAATTTGGGCTGGCAATTTAATCCGTGTTTTCAAGGAAGTTCAAGCAGTTGCGAAAACGATACAAGCCGAAGGGAAGTGATGAATCAAAAATCTATTATGATTATATGGCGATTTTTTGCTCTAATTGTTGTGTGTTGGATACCTTTTTCTGCGAATGCACATCCACTGAGATTATCCTTGTGTGAGGTTGAGTATTCTTCCAAAGCAAAGCTAGTAACAATTAATCTCAAGCTTTTTTTGACAGATGTCAATGAGGCTATTGTTTTTGATCCCTATAGTACAGAACTTGCATTTTGTCAACCGAACGAATCGGAAAGGGCGAATCAATTACTTTTAAACTATCTGAATAGATTTTTCTATATCAAAGTGAATAATCAGAGGGTCGATCTTCAAATCAAAAGTAAAAAACTTAAAGGGGAGGGTGATAATACAGCGCTTTGGATTTGTTTTGAATATTCGCAGCTATCGCCTTTGAAAACACTTGAAATTAAAAACGCTGTTTTCACTGACCTGTTTTTTGATCAGAATAATATCGTCTATATTCATATTGATAACAAATCGAAAAGTTTGATGCTCGACAAAAAAAAATCGGTTCATCTATTAAAATTTTGACATGGGTTCCTTTGGTTTTTACGTTCAGTTAGGTTTTGAGCATATTTCTGATTTTGCTGGTTATGATCATATGCTTTTTCTTGTAGCTCTATGTGCCATTTACAAAATACAACAGTGGAAGAGCATTCTTGTTTTAGTAACAGCTTTTACAATTGGTCATAGTGTAACATTAGTATTGTCATCCTTGGATATTTTTACAATTCCATCTCGTATAATTGAATTTTTAATACCAGTTACCATATTTTTAACTGCCGTAAACAATATTATCGGTGCAAATCCAGCAGAAGAAAATAGAAAGATGAATAAAAACTACTTGATGGCTTTATTCTTTGGGTTTATCCATGGCATGGGATTTTCAAATTATTTCAAAGCGCTTCTAATGGATTCCTCAAGTGTAGCCATGCCTTTGTTGGGCTTCAATATTGGTATTGAACTAGGGCAAATTCTAGTGGTATTTTTTATAGTGAGTATTGCATATTTGTTTGTGAACAGATTAGGAGTCAGACATCGTGAATGGAACGTATTTATTTCTGGAGCAGCTACGGGTATGTCTCTTATATTTATTCTAGAAAATAAAATCTGGTAAATCTAAATAGTTTTAACCCATTAAAGATTGAAACCATCAATTTTTTAATTGAATTGATGATCGCTAGATATCAAACTTCTTCCTTTGTAAGGGGGTTAATACTTAAAAACTCTGTACACCTTTTTTCTCAACATGACTCCTCCTATACGCTACTTTTAGCGGTGAAGATTCAACTTTTCGATATGTCAGTTTTAAGCAATCCATCGAGTTCGCAAGATACGGATTTTAAAAACCATTTTTTATTATCAACTGATTTCAATTGAAAGAAGTAAAGCTGTCAGGCTTCCATCGCAGGCGCAAAAAGCACTGCCCATAATTCAGTATATAATGCCATACAAAGTACAGGCACATATACACGCTTCCATTATGAGGGATATGAATGAGTAGGATAATAAACTTAGATTAATTGTTATAATCATTTTTAATTTTAAGGCAGTCGATCAAGATTCTCGAATAAGAGTTCTCTACCTCGAGGATATATTGATAAACTCATATTAAGATTAAGCATCATTCTCAAAATTTCTTTATCGAAAGATAATCCATTATGAAGGTTCTCATAAGAGTAAAATATTTCAAGTTCAAAATTCATTTCATTATGTTGAATAGCCAATAATTCATCTTTATATGTAAAAAAAATATTCAGTAATGATTTTATCTTATCTTCAAATAAAATATCATTTTTGTAAACAAATGTATGCTCATAAATCCATGAGCTATTATTGTAAAATCCTTCTTTAAAATTCTTATTAAGAATTATTTTCTCACCTTTATTCCATGATTTAGATGGTTTTAATGGTAAAAAACTAAGTTTTTCTAAAATATCACTAGCATCATTTTTAAAATCTCTTAATATGATTTGAAGTGAAATTATTGATGAGTTCTCCATCTATATCTTTTTAATATTTTTTATACTAAACCTATTTTGTAAAAGCGTCTACTGAAAATTCAATCTCAGATTTAGTATGCCTGAGTCCCAATTGTTTTGTTTTATTATTATAAAGCATATTCCAATGGGCTTGTTTACCTGAAGTCATAAATGCTGCTTTAAAATCATGTGCAGAAAGATATCCTGCCTGTTTAGCAAGAAGATTTGCCCTAGCATTATCCGATATCATCTTAAAACCAAGTAATCCTTTTCCTAATAATGCTCCTGATCCGCCTCCTTTTGCAAAAATAGCTGCTACCATTAACGCATCAAATCCGAATTCCGTTAGCTTTTTCATAAAAGCTACATTAGTAGTTATCACAAGCTCTCCCCCAACTTCACCTAAAACATCATCCGCACTTGCCCCGTGATTAGCCCTCATTGCTTCCATTCGATCAAACAAAGAAACTCTCATACCATCAGGATCAATAAAAGCAATTGGGTTTCCAAGCGTATAATTATATGAAGAATAAGAATGATAAACTTCCGCTAATGGATCAAGAAAGTAGAATCTTGTAGAATACAAGTTTAAATGATTCCCATTACTTTGTAACCCTTAATGAAAGACCTCTTGTACTCAAGATTCTTTTCTAAAATTCGAAGAATTGGTAAGCTAGAGTTTCAGCTAATCGCACTTTATTCTACCTTAACTATCTTCATTAATTGGTCTTTAATATTCAATAAATAGATATTTTGAGGTAATGAAGATAAATCGATAGTATTTACTCCATTTTTTAGGCTTCCTACCATCAGCTGCTTTCCTACAACTGAATAGATTTTGAACTCAGTATTATTAGGTAATTCTGAGTTTATAGTTAATTGATTATTAAATGGATTTGGGGATATGGCATAAGCCATTCTATTAGTATAGTTCTCAGTTATTGAGTTTGTGGTACAGTCAACTAATCCATTAATATCAAAACGAGATACAAATCGCCAAATTTCTTGGGTCGCATTAATATCCATATTCCCAAAAGAACCAGGCCAATCATGGCCTCCACCATTTACTTTCAACTCCTCAACATAGGTGCAGCCAGCAGAGGTCGACCAGCTGTTCCTTTCAACTGTAGATCCATCCCCTGGATTACTGTCTGGGATATTAACAGTCGTTGCAGTAGGATTACAATTATTAGAGTTAGCCCATAAATCATGAGTTTCACTAGCCGACATATAATATTGGACTCCTCCCCACCATATTCCATTATAATCTGAGATAGCATCAGCTGTACCCAATATAGTCATAACACCTGTTGGATGAACAGGAGCACAATTGTCATAGGTATATTTTTGCATTGTCCTTGCAACCACTGCGATAGCAGCAATTCTACTATTCAAGCGACAGCCTAATTCGAATGAGAACTCTCCACCCAATGAATAACCACAGGCATAAACTTTATCTAAATCTATCACGTATTCACTAGCAATAGAGTCAATCAATGCATCAACAAAAAATACATCGTCCACTGTAGTTGGGTCTTTATGAATCCAATTAGTTGAGCCTCCATCGTTGGGATCAGGTAATGCTTGGGGATACACAGCAATGAAGTTTGCAGTGTCTGCAATAGAACTCATATCACCAATCGCAATCTGATCTGCACTTGTACCGCTTCCTCCATGAAAACTTAATATTAAGGGAACGGCATCTGAACCATTATAAATGGCGGGAATATAAATATCATATTCTCTTGTTTGGCCATCATATTCTATTGTTTGGCTGATGTAGGATTGGGCATAGCCTACAGAGATTAGGATTACTACCAATAAAAGAGATGTAAATATTTTTTTCATAATTCATTTTTATAACTTCCTATTTGAAGTCTTCTGTAGCTATTAATGCTTGTTTAAATAGCCCCAAAAAAGTGTGACTAAACTAAAAAAATGGAAGTTTTAAATTTTTGCTACTTCGTTATTTTAAAGCTATATCCCTTTTCAAGCTATGGAGCATTTTATAGTTAAAAGTCTAATTTGCAACAAATTATCTCCACTTACAATATAATCAAAACATTCTAAACAAACCTCTTCTAAAGAAGAAAAAATATCATCATTTAAAAATTTTACTTTAAACTTAAACAAGGCTACTTTGCAAACGCATTATCTGAAATAATCTTAATTTTTGAATAGTGAAATACAAAAAAGGCTGCTCACTAATGGAAACAAGAGACTTCGGTACATTGCATTCCCTCCCTCCGTAATATACGTCCCAGAATGAAGAATTAAAGATACATTCCTGATGTTAAGTTTATAAAAGGATACCAACTCAATTCTCCTCATGCTGTGATTCGGGTATTTGCTATCAGATCAATATTTCGTTCTTGCTAAGCCTGAGAATGGGCAAAACTTTTTAAAATAATACGCTCCTCTTATACCTCTTTGATTTGGTTTTTAGATCCCTTATTCTAATCATTTTGTCGAAGACAATATTCTTTTGCCTAGTATTTGTAGTTTTCATTCATATAAGTAGACCTGCTAATCCACCCAGAAACTTATATATATCTTTGGTACTCTTTCTAGATTTTAGAGCATAGTTAAATGCTATTCAAATTGAGAATTAACGATTTGACATTCTGTTTATCAATTTATGTAAGGTATTTTACAGACAAAGGGAGTGATTTAATCGGATCCAAAGATTTTTAAGTGATTTGGCTTACAGGTAGTAGAGTATTTAAACCTATTCGCAATACCTTAATTTTTTCCAATTTAAAAAAGGCATTATCCTGCCAATTATTGATTCTGATGCTCCGCCGCTAAAACCAAAAATCAGCATTTTCCTCTCCAGGCTTTTCAGCGCTATCTCAATATACCTGTGTGATTAGGCATGTCTATTTCTTTTATTTCGTCTAACGCTTTCGGCTTATTAATGAGCTCGTTCAATTGCTATTTCAAGCTTTAAGCGAACTTCAAATACTCCAATACAATAATTAGCAATTGCAGCCTTTGTCCAACTCCTCGGTACTATCCTAATGAAGATTTTCTACAATAATGGACGTAACAGCAGCTTTAGACTCACATAACATTGCAATGAAAACCACTTTAAGGGAATTATATGAAAGGTTTAGTACAAGCTGAAGTTTAAACCAAAAAAAATTACAACTTAACACAAATATGAATTTGGGTTGGGGGTACCCAATCTTCATAGCATATTTTTTATTATTAAAACCACAGCAATCTTCTGATATATTTACTGTGTTACTCAAAGCTAAATGTGCTTGTTAGAATTAAACTGTTAAGTTTTAATAGAGAGGATTAATACATTACAAGTTTTGAGCTGTAAGATAACATTTGATTTGAAGCTAGTTATTTTGTTTTTTCACAATAGCTACCAACATTTCACCTCTTCCTAAAAAATCGCCTACCTTCTTCATGAACTTCAAAACCTTGTTAAAAACGCCTTTTGTTTTAGGCCTTTCTACTCTCCACTGATGATAATATTCTGAACCAGAAATTACGGTGATTTCGTTTTCACTAAAACCACCTTTAGTTAAAGCTTTGGTTATACTTTTTTTATTAAAAATTGATAGGTGTACAGGTGGATGCAAATTACCATATCTATGTATTTTACCACTACCTATATGGAGTTTTTCACGCAATAATCTCATCAGCCAATCAATAAATTTCTTTGGAAAAAAAGATAAAATTAATGTTTCGGTACGTTCAACAAAACCATTTGAATTGGGTGTTTTCAAAACAAAAACCCCTGAAGGGCCCAATAATGTGTAGATCTTTTCTATGTATTTTGCCGGAAAATCAAGGTGTTCAATCACATTATCTAAAAATATGAAGTCAAATTTATTGCTATTATCTAGTTCTAAGACGTTCTTATCAATAAGCATAATATTCCTTCTTCTGGCACTTTCAGCGGCAAATGAAGAAGGTTCTATCCCAAAGCAACTCCAGCCTAACTTTACAAAGTACTCTAGAAATCTTCCATCGCCACAACCTATATCTAAAGCTTTTTTATTTGTATTTGATTCATCTAAAAAACTACTGAAATAATTAAACTCTCTCTGCAGTCGTTTGGTTATGATCCTATTTGTCGGTGAGTCATCATCTGTGTAATCGTCATTTTCACCGAAATAATTTTTATAGTAATCAGAATTATAAATTTCATTTAGTGAAGCATCATTTATAATTGGTTGTGGCGAGGCGTAAAGTAAATCACAATTCGAGCATTTAAAGCAGTTGAATTGTATAGAGTCAAATCCAGAATAGTTAAATACTAACCTCTTTTTTGTTGAACCACATGATATACATTGGTCTGTATTTTCAAAATTCATCTTGTATGGTTTAAATTATTATAATAATGGGAAAAGGACAGCGGCTAATAGGTCGATGCTTCATTATCTGAGCATTAAAACCTAATTTACCGTAAAAAAATCAAAATTGAAATGCTAGCTTCCAAAAAAATAAATAATTACTAATGTTTTTTATAATGTTATGATCTCAATTTTAGCCATTTTTAAGATATCAGCTGCACATTTCATTTTGATCTGATATGAATATTTTTTTTAATAAATACTTTAAGGCGTTTTGCAGACTACTGCGCTAAAACACCAATTAGATATTTGGCTAACTTTACCCATAAAGATACCCTCTATTTTTATGGCTTGGTCAACTATTAATATGGAGTTAGCTTAAAAATATATCTTACCATCTACGAGAAACGCATTGAAGACCATATGCTTGCGATCCGCTTGCGGGACGTGAAGTTTCTTACCATACGAACTCTTGACGATACCTTATGCCGTTGAATATTCGCACAATATTATGCATTGCTTATTCCTGAACAAACTTCTTTACATCTAACCTAGAGAATCACACTCAATTGAAACCATAAACAGTTTCTTTTCAGATACCGAAGCAACTATTCTCTTCCCTATCTTTGATTAATTCCAAAAAGTCCTCAGCTTAGGAGATGATAAAATAAAGCTCACATTTCTTCATTGAATACCATTACAGAAAAAGACTCTGATTCATCTCCTATTTGTGAATACAAGTAATCTAATGCTATCTTTCATTCTTTATCTGATCACTTAGTTGGAAGTGCATCTTTATTCTTGGAAAGTCCCTTTGGAAGATTTATCCATCAAATTCACGGATAATATGGTCTTACATCCCTTACCCCAATTGTCCTATTTTGACCTTTCTAAATTGAACTGTTTTGATTCCCACTGTTTATTTTATCATATTAGACCAGTCATACTCAAGAATAAATTCTCAGGCTTGACCGCCAAACAAGCTATGGTCGACGGTAAATAGGATCTTTTTCCTATCCTATCAATACAAAACATCACTATGAGAACCAATACAAAATTTCCCTTACTATCTTCAAATATATCAGTTATCAAAAGACAAAATTCCAAGATTGATTCAAGTTTTAGTATCGCATCCATTGGCTTTTAGCCATTTATAGCTGGTATCCTAAGATTATCGTAATATCCTATCCATATTAACAGCAATAAGAGAAAATATGTAAGTCCACAATAAATAGAAGAAGAAAAGTTTGGGACTTATTGTGATAAGACTTGGTTTACTTAATTTTGTTCAGTTTTTAAATACTTTGAGTTGTGCTAATAAATGTAATGGTCCTGAAGATAGCTACCTAACCATTTGACTTTTTAGTCCTCCCATTTGATAAAAAATGGAATAGCTCTTTTTATGTAATAACTTATACTATACTTCCAATAATGGATTCCCTTCATTATATTCAATTTGGGTGCACTTATATCAATTTCACTCAAAAGCAGCCCCATATCTAGGTTTAATGGCCCGTGCAAAAAACAAGGAAGCGTTTTATGCTTTTTGTTCCGAAATCTTTTTGATGATTTGTACTTATCAAAATATAGTTCGACTTCACATTTCTCATCCTTAGAAGTCGTTTTACCATAGAAACCACCCCTTGTTCTCCAAAGATTCTGAAATATTTTACATTCGGAGTCTATTTTTATTTGATTAG
>JAKVCU010000089.1:29360-39227 GCA_022448955.1 Saprospiraceae bacterium | reverse complement strand
GCCTCGCTGGCCCGGTCTTCACAACGGGGCAACGCCGCATTTTTTTCAACCCCCTAAAAAATTTCCCCCCCTTTTGGTTTTGGGGGGGGGGGGGGGGGGGGGGGGGGTGGTGGTGCATCTTCCACTGGATCTGGACGCTCAACAACCGTTTCTTCATCCACACTTTGATCGACAAACTCAGGTTCGTCTTCTTCAATAATTTCCTCTTCCGGTACCTCTTCGATTACGGGAGGAGGTGGTGGTGGTGGCGGTGGTGGCGGTTCAGCGGTACGTGGCGGTTCGATTTCAATATCGTCCTCCAACTCTAACGCATCTTCAGGAATGTCGATTATTTCCTCGTACTGCGTCCAGCTGAATGCCAGTATTGTCAACCCAATAGAAACCACTAGCCCTAGGTTGAAGAAAGTACCACTTAATCCAAATGCATCGGCATCAGGGTACTTTGTACGACCTGCGAGAGGTGATTTGCTTGGCTGGCCCGCATACTTCTCGGCTAGTCCACCTTCTGCACCCTTAGACAACATATAGCGCATTAGGAAGATAAATCCTACCACTGCTATAAGTATCCCTAGGATAATGCCAGAAAGAGCACCGCCAGGAATTGAAATATCCATACTGACAAGGTTTTATGATAAAAAAACAATGCAATTATTCCAATAATTGCACCTATAACATTAGCTAAAATATCGTACAACTCAAAAAAGCGATCAGGAAAAAAAAGGTACTGAGCTATTTCTAATAGTACACCTAAGATAATACTTCCCAACAGAACGATAGAAACCTTTTTCCTATTTGTTTCCTTATATCCCCACAACCAGAGAAAGCTTAATAGTGCATATACTGCCACGTGAGCAAGCTTATCTGGTGCTAACAAATCGAAACGTAGTTCTGGTAGATTTCTTGAGGGCATCAAGGATAATACACAAATGATTATCGCCCAAAGAAAAGCTGGAAAAAACCTTTTTCTTTTTGCCTGTTTTTCAAAGTTGGTTTGGTCAAACACTCTTCTGTGTCTTTTGATTTACCCTAATAGATGCAAGGGTTTTCAATTTTGGTGTGTTACCCACAAAAATTAATTGGCAGTTTCCGCTTCATATGCTGCTGCGTCCATCAAGTCCTCCAATTCAGCTGGATTACTCATTCTAATTTTAATCATCCACCCGTCTTCATAAGCAGACTCATTTACCTTTTCTGGCTCTTGCTCTAATGATTCATTAAACTCAATGACAGTACCGGATAGCGGCATATACAAATCA
This sequence comes from Saprospiraceae bacterium, assembly GCA_022448955.1. GTDB lineage: Bacteria > Bacteroidota > Bacteroidia > Chitinophagales > Saprospiraceae > JALEHC01. The sequence goes on along the minus strand of JAKVCU010000089.1, from coordinate 37,971 downwards.
GAAGTCGTTTTTACCGCTTCTACTGTACCAAATATGGCATCTTTCTCTAAGTCTTCGTCCACAGTTTCTACTTCCACGTAAACAATATCCCCTAATTCGCTTTGCGCAAAATCTGTAATCCCTACTGTCGCTATATCGCCATCAACACGAACCCACTCGTGTTCCTTAGTATATTTTAAATCTGAAGGAAATTCCATGGTATGGTTTTATTTGTATGTTACACAACTTGAATATATGTTTTTAGATAGGTACTCGATCCTTAAATATCAAGACTTGCTCCAAAAATAAGCGATTTTTACTATCCTCCAAAAAATATTGCATCTGTATAAAGGATTATTGTAAGTGATTTTTAGCGATATGCTATTTTACATCAAAAAAGGCTGGCCGTAAAACGACTAGCCTTATGTATCATGCAATATGTATGTTCTTAATTTTCCCTTAGCTTTTGGATGCAATAAAATCTTTTATCCATCCACTAGTAACAGATTTTGGACGCTCCAATGGCATACCTAATGCACGTGACCAACACATAGCTGCTAATACCCCTAATGCACGAGATACCCCAAATAATACGGTATAATAGCTATACTCCTTCAATCCATAGTGTACTAAGATAGCACCAGAGTGTGCATCTACGTTCGGCCATGGATTTTTCACTTTACCTAAGCCTTCCAGTATTGGCGGTACTACCTCAAAGATTTTCCAAACTACATTAACAATATCACTTTCTTTCAAGTGTTCTTCTGCAAAACGTTTCTGAGCTGTGAAACGAGGATCTGGTTGGCGCAATACTGCATGACCATAGCCTGGAATCACCTTACCTTCAGACAATGTTTTGTTTACATAATCTGCAATTTGTTCTTTGGTAGGATTATTTGTACCTAATGCTTCTAGCATTTCAAAAATCCATTTAATCACCTCTTGGTTAGCCAAACCGTGTAAGGGTCCTGCTAGTGCATTCATACCAGCAGAGAGGGATAAATAAGCATCACTTAGTGTTGAACCCACTAAGTGAGTCGTGTGTGCAGAAGCATTACCCCCTTCGTGATCAGCGTGAATCGTTAAATATAAACGCATCAAACTCTTGAACTCCTTGTCTTCTACGCCTAACATGTGAGCGAAATTTCCAGCCCAATCTAAGGTTGGATCTGGAGCGATGTGCTGACCATTATGATAGGTTCGACGATAAATATATGCTGCTACCCGAGGCAAGCAGGCAATTAGATTCATTGTATCCTCATAAATAGGTTCCCAATAATCCATTTTTTTGATACCTTCCGCATAACGCTTTGCGAAAATACTTTCCGAGTGCATTGCTGCAATAGCTATAGTAAATTGCATCATTGGGTGCGCATCTGTTGGAAGACTATCTAATACCTTGAACACATGTTCAGGCACTACACTTCTTTTTCTCCATTGCTCGGATACCCATTCTACCTCTTCAGCTGTTGGAACTTCGCCAACTAACATTAACCAAAATAAGCCTTCTGGGCGTGGCTCTAAACCATCTTCCCCCTTTGGCAATAAATCGCGTAACTCTGGTATGGAATAACCTCTAAAACGAATACCTTCGATAGCATCTAATTGAGAAGTTTCCCAAACCATCATTTTTACGCCACGTGCACCGCCGAAAACTTGAGATAGGACAACTTCGTCAACTTTTGTTTTTCCATATTCTTTGAGGAGAGCTTTAAGTTCTATTCTTAAAGCGGCTGATTTTTCACTAAATTTCTGTTTAAGAGGATCCATCAATTCGCTATTGAGATTTATTGTTTAAATAATTTGATTTCAAGTGGATGAGCAAGCCTATTGCCAGTTCGCCGAATGTAAGATTTCCTGCTCAATTTTTTATAAAAAAGGAATAAAAATTTGTGGACATCCAAGTTTTTAAATCATTGATTATACTAAAACTACACCTACCAATTGACATTTGTTTCGCCAATCATAAGTAATTGAATAAAAATACCAGCTTAGGAGAAAGAGAGCAGTAGAAAGGGAGTGATAATGGAGCCCAACGGACTCCCTGTATTTTGTGTCTTGGTTTTATTGCGACTTAAACTTCATATCGTCAATAGCTTGCTGAATTTCTGCTTTGGTCGCACCACTGTTTTTCATATCTTTTATAAGGGCTGCTTCTTTTTTACGCTGTTCTACTTTTTTAGCATTGTAAATTTTTGTTTGTTCTTTTGTCAACAACCTCCTAATGGAAGCTTCTGTCCCTTCTTGAACAGCTAACCACTTTTTTTTATATAATGTAGGCTTTGATTGTTCTAGAACAGCTATTTCCTTAAGGTTCCTAGCTTTGCGCTCTTGGATATTTTTCATAACAATTGCTTGCTTTTCATTTAGCTGATATAGCGAAACGAGTTCTGCTGTAGCTTGATCAATCTCAGCATTATCCAACTTTGCTTGCGCAAATACGTCACTGACTAAAAAAAGAAAGAAGCCGAGAAACAATAAATTCTTCATGTAGTTTATCTTTTTATCGGTATTTGCCTCTAAATTACGATTTTTGTTGATTATCTATAAAGAGGATAAATACAATTGTTTAATTATACATCATTCTGCCATAGAGCAGACGAAGAAATCTAAATTTTTAGATCATGATTGTCGTACAAGATATTCTAGTCAGCGACGATGTACTAGAAAAGCAATTTATGTGCAACCTAGATGCTTGTAAAGGAGCATGTTGTTGGGAAGGAGACTTTGGTGCACCACTAGAAGATGAAGAGCTATCCATTTTAAAGAAAGTTTATAAAGACATAAAACCTTACCTCAACCCAAAGGGTTTGGAGGTATTGAAAAAGGAAGGGCTTTACACTTTCTATGAAGACAACCAAGCTTATGGAACACCATTAGTAGAAGGTGGTGCATGTGCTTATCTGACCTACAATGAATTGGGAATAGCGATGTGTGGTATTGAAAGAGCTTACTACGATGGGGTGATCGACTATAAAAAGCCCATTTCTTGCCATCTCTACCCAATCCGAGTGGAAAAGGATGATCATACAGATTTCCAAGCACTGAACTACGACCGTTGGGATATTTGCTCTGCTGCATGCACCAAAGGAGAAGCGCAACAAGTACGTGTCTATGAATTTGCGAAAGCAGCCATTATACGAAAGTATGGAGAAGATTTTTACGAAGAGTTAGATGCTGCAGCTCAATATTTAAAAGAAAAAGAAGGTGGATAGAAGCTTTAAAATTTGCTATTCGACAAATGATCTATGCTTCTGACGAAGAGTTAGAATGTTTTTTATCTCTTTGTTATGCAAAATCATTCAAACGAAAAGCACTTTTAAGCGAAGCTTAAAAACAGCCAACGAAGTTCTCTTCATTCAAGGGGATATCATCCGAGTAACGATTGTAGATATTGGATTTATATGGTTTCTTTAGATGAAAACCGCCATACAGGTCGGGTTTTTAATTCACTCAATAATTTTGCAGTTGAAGGCTTTCTTAAAATCTTCAATTATACCCTAAAGACACAAAAGGTCTATTAATATCAATTGTTTTCCACTAAAAAGCAATATCCTCAAAACATAAACAAATGTTATCGTTTTAGGCTACTCATTGCTCCTACCTTTGTATGGTATCTAAAATGACATTTTCAGCAAAACACAACAAAGGTTAAAGCGCAATTAAAGCCCTTGGGCACTTATCACAGGGACGTCTTCGGGTATTGGGAAAGAATTGGCTAGCCGTTTAGCGGAAGCGGGATTAAATGTAGTGCTATCAGCAAGAAGAGCAGCTTTGCTTGAACAACTATCTAAAGAACATACTGCAAAATAGATTATAGAGGTAAGAGTAGTGACTACAGATCTCTCTCAAGAAAAAGATATCAAGTATGGATATACTTGCGGCTGCTCCTAGGCCAGTAATGAGTGGATTTTCCAAAAGGGCAAATATGAAGATAGGCAATGCTCTACAGCCATCTGATATGGCCATCCCTATGCTCAAAGCGCTAAGCAAACGCTCAACGGTATTGCCTGGCACTTTGACAAAGGTTTTAGGCTATTCTCTACCTACCGTACCACCTTGGGCTAAGGCTCATATTATAGATATGGTGATAGGAGGAATGACCGTCCATCAAGCCTAATTTTTATTCTTAAGATTGGTAATGAAAGCATCGAAGCGTTTTATGGTTTCTTCATTATTTTCTTTACCCATACACTGTAATCCCATAACAGATCTTTCCATTGGGAAGATGAATATGTAAATCAAATTCATGTGCTCATTCTTCCCTTCCTCAAAACCAAGCGATATATGATATCCACTAAAATTGCCAATACTTTTTTCTTTTTCTTCCAATACCTTGAGATCTGGAATACTAGCTAATAATTTATTTTTAAACTGTTCTGCTAGTTGCTCTTGAGTATTGTACTGCAGAGTCTCTAATGGCAGTTGAAGCGCTAAAACAGCATCTTTTGATCCAGTATGCTCAAAAGCAAACATATTAGAGATAAAAGACTGAAACTTCCAGGTAGAATCTACTTCGATGAATTCAAAGTTAGCATGTTTTTCTAATGGTTTTTCTTCCTCTTGATACTCAAGAGTTGCTAAATAGGCATTGATTTTTTCTTGATTAATTTGGCCTCCTTCTTCCACACTAGCAACATTTGCAAAAGCACAAAACTGGTCATCACCAAGAAAAACTTGATACACTGCCGGCGTCGATTCGATCGAAAGAAACAAGGCATTATAATCTCCTATTTTCCCAACTTCCTTATTCTTTATAGTTAAGCCTTTTTTAGCATATTCTTCGTCAATGTTTTGAAAAGATTCTAATTGACTATTAAAACTTACTCCTGGCATTTCAATAAATGTAATCCCAACACTATCGCTATAAATAATAGAAGTATTTGGATCGATGGTAAAGCTATCCATTTCTTGAATCAACAAATTAGTACCAGTGATAGGAACTTTTTCTTGTGCAAATCCACTTATAATTACTGCACAAATAAGAATAATCGCGAATACAAAATTCTTCATATTTTTAGTTTTAGTTTACTTTTTCTTCACCCTTGGATACTCAATACCTAGCTGCTCTAGATAGCTATTATATTTTGTTTCATCATAATAGAATTTTTCCAGTGCTGGACGGAATTCGTCCATGATATCTGCATTCAGATAAACAGCAGGTTTATCCTCTTCTGTCACCATTGGAATGTACTGCTGCTTCATTCCTTGTTCATTTCTGAAATAATCCCATGCTTGATCTACCAGTTCTGGCTGCATAACAAAATCTAAAATGGTCATTGCCTCTACTTTTGCACCAGCTACTACTCCTTTGTGGGCAATGGGCGTTGCCATTGCTACTGCATTGGACCAGTGATGGCCTTGAAGGCCTGGAATATTAGAAGGGAACCGAAGGGTCACCGTTGGCAATTTCCAAGAAATATCACCAATATCATCAGATCCGCCGCTTACAAATCTTGTGACTGGCAACCTAATAGTATCCAATTTTGTAGCTAAACCAGCTGTATCGCGCGGTGAATTGACTTCTTTTTGTAAGGCTTTCGCCAAAATCTGATCGTCTTCACTCCATTGCGGCAAACCTATTTCTCTAATATTTTGATACATTGTTTCTGCGATGACTTGATTAAAGTGACGTGGCCAAGCTGAGCCTAACACTTGTTTACTCATCTTAGTATTCGTCATAAGCGCTGCACCTTCTGCAATTTTATTCGCACGTTCATATACCTCCATAATTTTAGGATAGGTGACATGGCGAAAATAATACCAGATAGAAGCTTTGGAAGGAACCACATTTGGTTGATCTCCCCCATTTTTAATGACAGAGTGCGAGCGATGCAATGGATCTAAATGTTCTCGTTGATATTGCCATCCAATATTCATCAACTCTACCGCATCTGCCGCACTTCGCCCTCGCCAAGGCGAGCCTGCAGCATGTGCCGCTTCTCCTTCAAAGGTATATTCTACAGAAATCAAGCCTGTACCACGAGCCTGTCCGTAAGACACTGTCATATTGTTACCGACATGTGTAAAAATGCATAAGTCAATATCATCAAAATAGCCATCTCTTGTGTAGAATGCTTTGGTTCCAACTAACTCTTCTGCAATACCTGGCCAAACGATTAGCGTACCGCTTAAACCTTCTCTTTCCATTACTTCTTTAGCAGCTAAAACTGCCATAACATTTAGCGGAAGCCCTGAATTATGGCCTTCTCCATGCCCTGGCGCACCTTCAACTAGTGGATCATGATACGCCACACCTGGTTTCTGAGAAGCTTTTGGGATACAATCCAAATCACTCCCTAGTGCAATGACGGGCTTACCTTGGCCCCACTTGGCCCACCATGCTGTAGGCACACCAGAAATACCAAATTCTACTTCAAAGCCATTTTCTTTGAGAATATCCGTTAGATATTTGGAAGATTCAACTTCTTGAAAACCTAACTCGGCGAAGCTGAATATTTTGTCGACCATCACCTGTGCCTGCTTCGCATTATCATCAATTTTCTTGATAACTTCATCTTTATAAACGCTTAATCGACCAGCATTCTGTGCATTTAAATTACTTGATAAACATAAAAGGAGAGATACCATTAGGCATCCTAAAGGTAGAAATTGATTTTTCATACGATATCCAATTTTAGGGATTCGGCAAAAAACTACCTAATCATTTTTGCAGCCATTTCCCCATCTGACGTTCTTGTTCATCAGTCGTGCTTAGGCTATACCTCTTCACTGACTGAGTGTGTAGGCTGGGAGGTTAACCACTTATCCTATGAGAAAATGGCCACTCAAAACTCAGGTAGTTTCTTTATTTCCGAATTCCTTTATTAAAGACTTGAGTTTCTTTAAATGAATATACTAAATCTTCTGGAGCAATACTCCTGCCTTTTCTAAGGTTTCTTCTGTTTTTGCAAAACAAAGACGGATTACCTTTTCGTCCCTTTGATCTGAATAGAAGACAGAAACTGGAATAGAAGCGACTCCATACTCCGTAGTCATTCGTTTAGCGAAAGCGGTATCTGGCTCATCACTAATATCCGAATAATCAAACAAACAGAAGTAAGTCCCCTCACATTGGAGTGGTTTCAGACGAGAATCTTTTAAGGTATTTAACAGAAAATCGCGTTTTTGCTGAAAAAATCCATTCAAAGAAAGGTACTCATCTGGATCTGCTAAGAAATCAGCAAGTGCATATTGGATAGGTGTAATAATCGTAAAGACATTAAATTGATGTACTTTTCTAAATTCTTTCATCAAACGAGTTGGTGCTACGCAATAGCCCACGCGCCAACCTGTTTTGTGAAAGGTCTTTCCGAAAGAGTAGGTCATCAAACTTCGCTCAAATAAAGCAGGATACCGAAGGATAGACTGATGCTCTTGATCATCATAAATCAGATGTTCATAAACTTCATCACTCAATAGCAAAATATTGGTATCCTTAGTAATCTCCTCTAATGCTTTAAAGTCCTCTGCTTTAAGTGTCGTACCCGTTGGATTGTGTGGCGTATTGAAGATAATCATCCTTGTTTTAGGCGTGATCAGCGCCTTTACTTCTTCCCAATTAGGACTATAATCTGGTCCTTTCAGGGAGTAAGGCATGGCGATACCTCCCACCACTTCAATAGCTGGAATATAAGAATCATAGGCTGGTTCGAATACGATAACTTCATCTCCAACATTTACGAAAGTGGCAATTGCGGTAAACAACGCTTGAGTAGCCCCCACTGTAATGGTGATTTCATTATCTGGATGAACGATCTTTCCATACATGTTCTCAATCTTAGCAGCAATACGTTCTTTCAAGATGGGAACGCCTGTCATCGGAGCATATTGATTGTAGCCTTTTTTCATGTAAGAAGCGGCCAAGTCAATCAATTTATCAGAAGTAGGGAAATTGGGAAATCCTTGAGAAAGATTAATTGCATTATGCTGGTTGGCTAATGCCGACATGACACTAAATATAGTCGTACCAACATTAGGAAGTTTAGATTGAATTTGCATAAATGTATATAAAGTTTATCAATTTCTTTTGGTGTAAGTACTTATAATTCTAGCTTTCGTTCTTTTAACAGTGCCATAATTTCTTTTCTTTTGATATTATTTTTTCCCATTATAAATAAATAAAAGAGTGGCAAAGCAGAGATCAAAAACGAACCTCCCTTGACAGCGTTATAAATGGCAACACCAAATAAAAAACCTACGATAACAGCATCATAGATCTTCATTGATTTATATAATTTTGCAGTCTTTAATAATTCATCATCTCTTAGTTCTCTTAGTTCTTTTTGTGCCATTTTCTAATAGTTTTAGTTTTAGAACACTACTGGTACTTTGCATATACCTCACTGATAGCCTTTGCTAGCTGATGATCTTTTTCTGTAACAATATCTCCTGCATCATGAGTACTGAGGCTGATATTTACTGTATTCCATACATTAGACCACTCTGGATGATGGTTCTGCTTTTCTGCATGAAATGCTACTTCTGTCATGAAAGCAAAGGCTTCAACAAAGTCTTTAAATTTGAAAGTAGCAGATAATGTATTGTTTTCTTCTTTCCAGATAGACATAGTTGATAATTTATAAGTGATAACTTATTAGCGATCATTTATAAGTGATAACTTATTAGCGAT
>JAKVCU010000089.1:0-29260 GCA_022448955.1 Saprospiraceae bacterium | reverse complement strand
GATCATTGATAACTTATTAGCGATCATTTATAGTCCATAGTTAAGTTCGTCCGTATCTTTTGTGGGATCACCTAGACCAGTATTACCGAAGTTCCAATCGTATTTATTTAAGTTCTGTAAAGAAACTTTTAGTAGTTCAATACAATTTTGAATATCTTCTTTGTGAGCCAATTCAATAGTTTGATGGATGTGCCTAAGAGGAATAGAAATGGCACCAGCTATAGCTCCATTTTTACCAAAGCGTTGAATACCGGCAGTATCTGTTCCACCTGCTGGTAAAATTTCTGCCTGCCAAGGAATATTATGCTTGTCAGCTACTTTTTTCATATAATCTACCATTCGGTAATCACAGATCGTCGAACCATCCATAATTTTAATAGCAGCCCCCCTACCTAGTTTAGTGACCGATTCATGAGCTTGAGCACCTGGCACATCAAAAGCGATGGTTACATCTAAGCCAAAACCAAAATCAGGATTGATCAAATGCGCAGCAGAAATTGCTCCACGAAGACCTACTTCTTCTTGAACGGTGAAGGTTGCATAAAGATCAAAGGGAATGCTTTCGTCCTTTAAAGCGCGGAGCGTTTCTATCAAAATATAAACAGAGACACGATTATCCAGAGACTTGCTATTTACACAATTCCCCATTTCTATCAAGCCACGTTCTCTGGTAATGGGGTTACCAACAGATACAATTTCCATTACTTGTTCTTTGGGCATCCCTAGATCAATAAAGTATTCATTAATTGGAACTTGCTTCGTACGTTCTTCTGGCTTCATCAGGTGGATAGGCTTGGTTCCCATTACACCAATAATATCTTTTTTTCCATGAATGATTACTCTTTGAGAAGTCAATGTTTTTGGATCAAATCCACCTAATGGATGAAATCTGACAAATCCTTCTTCATCAATATGCGTAACAATGAAGCCAATTTCATCCATGTGTGCTGCAACCATCACCCTTTGACGTGCCTTTCCTTTTTTTATGGCCATCAAATTGCCCATATTATCAACCTTTAGTTCGTCCACTAAAGGACGAACCTCTTTAAGGACCAATTCGCGCATAGGCTGCTCAAATCCAGGAGCACTAGGTGTTTCACAAATTTTCTTTAAAAAAGGTATGTTTATCATTATCCAAAGAATTTGGTTAAGCGGAAATTTGGTACAAAATTGTACGTTATTTGAATATGAACGAAATAACTTTGTCTTGTTAGGCCTATGATAAGTGATGATTATCTCCGCCGAACTTACATAAAAATAATTGTTTTTCCATGTCCTTACTCAAAAAGCTTGCAGGCGAGACAGCCATATATGGAATTAGTAATGTACTGAATCGTTTGCTCAATTATATCATAGTTACACCATATTTAACCTATGTTTTTAACAATGAACAGGAGGAGTATGGTGATCATGGCTTGATGTACGCATTTGCAGCTTTTTTAATGGTGATTTTCACCTATGGCATGGAAACAGCATTTTTCCGTTTTGGTAATAAAAAAGAAGAACTTGAGCGTGTTTTTTCGACTGCCTCAATTTCTATTATTTGCTCTACAATCGGATTGTCGTTTATCTTTATCATCAGTGCAGATTGGATTGGAGTGTGGCTGATCAACCCAGCTATTTATGTACTTTATTTTATATTGATCGTTGCTTTTGATGCCCTAGCAGCTATTCCCTTTGCTAAACTCCGTCTAGAAAATAGACCTATTCGTTTTGCACTTTATAAGGCAGTCAATATTGTAATTAATGGATTTTTCATCTTTTTCTTCTTGGAGTTTTGCCCTTATTTTGTTGAGCATGATCTTTTTGGTGTAGCGGATTGGTATGATCCTAGCAAGAAACTGGCGTATGTTTTCATTGCTAATCTGATTGCCAGCGCGCTTACCTTTTTATTATTAGCGCCTGCATATTTCAAAATCAAATTGGTATTTGATAAAGCCCTTTGGCAGAAAATGTTGTGGTATGCCTTACCTCTGATTGTGGTGGGTATCGCAGGGATGATCAATCAATTATCCGATCGAATTCTTATTCCAAAATTGTTGACAGGTTCTCCAGAAGAGAACAAAGTTCAATTGGGTATTTATAATGCAGCCGTCAAAATTGCAGTGCTCATCAATTTATTTACTCAAGCTTTCAAGTTTGCAGCGGAGCCCTTCTTCTTCCGTCATTCTGATCGAGTTGATTCTAAAATTATTTATGCCCAGGTAGGGCAAGCCTTTGCCTTTGTAGGAAGTTTAGCCTTCTTGGGATTACTGCTTTACCTTGATATTTTCCAGTTTATTATTGCTAGTAATTTCCGTGAAGGTTTAAAAATTGCGCCAGTCATGCTCTTGGCCTATCTATTTTTGGGCATGTACTTCAATTTCTCTATCTGGTTTAAAATCACGGATAAGACCTACATTGGTGCCTATATTTCTATCGCTGGTGCAGCTATTTCGCTTTCGCTAAATTTCTTTTTAATCCCTCGTATTGGTTACATGGGGGCAGCATGGGCTGCATTTAGCTGCTTTTTATTTATGGCAATAGTCAGTTATGGTATTGGCCGTAAGTACTACCCTATTCCATATCCTATCGCAAAGATTATCTTCTACGTCGCTTTTGCCGTTTTAATTTGGTGGATAAGCGAGCAGATTCGTCCTTGGCTTTCGCCAAATGTCTGGGCAATATTGGGTGTGAATACCTTGCTGCTATTTGTTTATCTGACTGGTGTTGGATTTTCCGAAAGGACAATACTGGCAAAATTGCTTAGAAGATAGATTTTGTAACTTTAGAGACTTCGTAACTCTGTGAGAGGGAGATTCGTAGGCTCGTGGTCGATATTCTTGAGGGCTTTTGATTTGAACTTTCTTATCGTTTTGATGAGATAGCTTTCCTTATAAAGTTGCCAAACAGGACGCCCCTTCCGTCCTCTGTCTTCCATTCTTTTATCCAATAAGCATCTTTCTAAGTACCGTGCACATAAGGGTTATGAAACATAAGGTCATATACACCACTTGCTTTCAAGACGATAACCACTTCGTCAAAACCCTTTTCCATACTAGGAATTATAATTAATAGAATACAGTTGATAGACAATATCAAAGGAGTGATCTATACAGAAAGATTACTCTCGAATATTTTTAACGAATCATTGGACTACTAAACGATCTTTTTCCAGTTGTTGCTCACTAAAGTTACATTTGCGCCAAGCAAAGCAAAACCGAGCACCTCTTTGCCTTCTAAACTTTCAGGATCAAGCCCATGCCGATTGAGGTAGTCATGCGTTGATTCTGGTTTAAGATGTAGTTTGGATTGAGAGCAAAGGACGCCCTGTTAGGCTAGCTCGTCCCAGATTTATTCATTCCTTTGAGTTGATTCATTCATGATTGTGTGGCTTATTTCACCTGCGATTTAGTATGCAAAGCGCACCAACTTCAGCCGATTAGGTGAAATACTAGGTACCAAAAACGTACGAGAACTTACTTGTAATGCTTCTCGAAAAGATAATTGTATATCTAAATCTCGAGTATTCAATATGCTGTTTCGTTTAAAATCACCTATACCATTCACGACATACTCGTTTACTTGGCTATAGAATTTTAAATCATCATTATACAAGATACGAAGTGCCGAAGGAGAACGATAAAGAAAAAAAGATCCCAAATAGGAGCGATCTAAGCCACCTTTTTGTTTTTTCTGCAGCAATACGTCCCAGTGTACCTTACCATCTGGGTGGATAGAAATAGCATATAACCTTCCAAACACTCGCTCATCATTAGGAATAGCATTACGGTCACTTTGAACAGCAAATGAACGGCTATCGTATTCTAAAACGGTCAATACGCCTCCATCCCGACGAAGAACTGTTTCTGCAATCGCAATTTCAGCATAGCCTTTATTCTTTTTCACTTTTTTATCCAATAGATTGGATAGAAGCTCTGGGGTAAACTCATGGAATACCAAGCGATGATTATCTTGGTAATCAAGCGGAACATTCATGTATAGAAAGCCTTTGGCTCTAACTTTAGAAAAGTCACCATATAGTCCAGAGCCTATCAGTGTATTATTCTTATTGTCAATCCTAAAGTCAATGTCAACACTCAATTTACCTTTCATGTTAATGAGGTAGGACTTTAATTGTTTTTGCTCCGCTATATAATGATTGATTTCAATGTAGTGTTGCTTCTTTTTGGATCGGAAATTATTCCTTCGGTACAAAAAGAACATATCACTATTATCTGCAACGTGTAATTCTGGCCATTCTTTCAACATTTTACCTTTTTCGACCAGTGGTACAGACTCTTCCCAAAGCGTATCAAAGCTAGCCATATCGAATGCTAGCGCACGAAGTGTTTCTCTCTGCTCGACATAAAAGAGTAGTAATTTTGTACGGTTTTCTGAACTAACGGCACCAAATTTTGGAATGGGTAATACATAGCCATAATTTTTGATAAGCATCGAGTCCACTAGATTCGCAGCTTTATCATACTTATGAGCCTTGACGTAGGTTTTTGACCTTCTTTGATAAGTATAGATGACTACGATATGCTTATCAACTTTTTCAACTGCAAGTATATCTGCTTTACGCCTATCCAACTCTAACTCCTTTTCAAAACTAAGCTGTAACTCCTGGTCTAAACCTTTAATTTTATAGGTATAATTTTGAGCGGTATATAATAGCGTTACCCCTTCAATAGTACCTATGATTTCATAACTTCCGGTATTATTGATAGGAACCTCTTCGGAAACTGTAATCTCTTGAGCAATTAAAAAAAGAGGCAACAAACATAAAAAAAGAGCAATAAATAAAGGCTTCATAACAGGTCAAACATTAGAGGGCTTAATATTCTAACTTTACAATTTTTATTCGATTCCGCATTTCACTAGGTACTAACAAGACCTTAGAGTTTACCTGCATAGCATCTCTAAATCGTAATCTAATTTTTAGGTCTTTCGTATTTAAAACACTATTTCTTTTGTAATTTCCATCTCCCCTTAATACATACTCACTTACCGTATTTTCATATTTCACCTCATCATTAAAAATGAACCGCAACGAACTTGGGGTGGTAAACAAGAAGTAGGAGCCATAAATGGACTCTCCATCCTGTGCAAATTGTTTTTTATGTAAAACATTGCCCCAATGCAAATCGCCATCAGGATGAATAGAAGCGATATACATTTCTTCGAAATAGTAGTCTACCGAATTAATAAATGGCTCATTAAAGCTTCGGTAAATATTGCCAGTTCTTCTTTCGTACAATTTTGCCTTTTCAAAAATGGCAATTACTCCACCATCCATCCGAAGAACTACATCTTCGACAACAATTTCGATGAGTCCTCTATTTTTTTTAATTTTTTTCTTGTCCAAAAACGTACTTAGCATTTCCAAACTAAACTCATGAAGCTGAAACGTATACGCTTTGGGATTATCGGAAGGTATTCGAAGGTAATAGTATCCCATTGCTTTTGTCACTGTCTTCTCACCATATAAACCAGCTGCTACCAACTGATTGTTGCGATTATCTAATTCAAAAAGCACATCAAAAGTGAGTTTCCCGTTTAAGCTGACATTAGACTGATGAAGCCGATCATCCATACCAAAATATTGATGTATTTGGAAGTAGTGCATTTTCTTTTTGGAACGAAAGTTATCCTTACTTAAAATTAAGTGTAAATTACCGGTATCGTCTACCAATATCTGCTGCCAATCTCGTGGATAAAGCATACCCTCAGGCTTAAAAGCCTTTTCCCACATCATGGTCATCCCTGGAACATCAAAAGCTACCGCATTAATAATTTTGGATTTATCGATATAATATATTAGCACCTTTGTACGGTCCTCTGACCGAATAACTTCAAAATTAGGAGTCGAAAATAAAAAGCCATAGTTTTTGATAGTCACAGAATCCATCAAACGCGCATTACCGTCGTACTTATGTGCCTTGACAATTGTTTTTGACTTTTTGCGAAAGCGATAAAGAAGAATGAAATAATCTTCTACCTGCTGAACCCCCAAGACTTTTGGATCACGACCATCTAAGTCTAACTCTTCTTCCCATTTCAATTGCATTTCGCTATCAAAACATTGAATCTCTACTTCATCTACATGATCTCTGAACAATAAGGTCTGATCATTAAATAAGCCAATAAGCTCATAATTTCTATCACTCCTTAGAGGCACTTCTTCCGATACCGTAATTTTTTGCGCAAGCAAAAAATTAGAAGTTATAAGAAGCACATTCAAACAAGCCAGTAGCGACAAAGTGAAATTTTTCATAAGTAGCGATTGATTTTAGTTTTTCATTCTGGGAATAAGATAATGAATGAAAGCCTAATTATCTGATTTCTATTATTTACATCTTCTCTTAATTTAATCATTTGATGAATTTCAATGTTCATGAAGAAGGAATATAGTTTCCATTTTAACAATATTTTAGGTGAATAGTGCATATAAATGACTGTATGGTATTATATGATGCATGAATTAATGGTATTACATATTATCTAGGTTTATCTTTTGCTAAATTATAGCGTAACTTAAATGCTAAATTATTGAGCTCTCATAAAATGTTACAATTGGCGGGTTTAGTTCTTGGTATATATTCAGTCATTATCTTGGGCGTCTACTTCTTTCAAGATTGGATTGTTTTTCAGTCTATTTCATTAAAAGGTGACTATGATTACCCATTTCAAGATGCTCATCAGGAGATATGGCTGATGATGCCCGACGGTCACCAAATCAATGCATTACATTTCACTACTAATCGACCCAAGGGAATAATTCTTTATTTCCATGGTAACCGTGGTAATCTATCCCGATGGGGTGCCATGCATAAAGATTTTACCACAAGACAATATGATGTCCTAATCATAGATTATAGTGGTTATGGAAAAAGTGAAGGTGCTTCCAGCGAAGAACAACTTTATGAAAATGCTCGAGTAGCTTACAATTGGGCCCTTCAAAAATATGCTAAAGAGGACATCATCATTTATGGTCGATCTTTAGGCTCTGCAGTAGCTAGTCATTTAGCAACACAGGTGGATTCCAAAATGCTAATACTAGAAACTCCTTTTTACAACATGCCCGAAACGATTCGTCAAAAAGTCCCTTATTTGTGGTTGCCACTTCGTTTCAAGAGTCAGTTCCCCAATAACTTACACCTTGCTCAGGTTGATATACCTGTTCATATTATTCATGGTACTGAGGATAGCCTTGTAAAGTATGCTTCCGCAAAAAAATTACATCCATTATTAAGCTGTACGACTTGTTTTGTAACAGTAGAAGGCGGAGGACATCGGAACTTGTCAAAATATGCTACCTTCCAAGAATATTTAGAGAAGATTCTACAATAGCGTAAAACCCGAAAAGGTATTCTATATTGCTACTTTTGAATAAGTATTATCTTATTTTCATAATGCAACATTTCTTATAAATTTCACTCAACAATGAATAAACTCAATTTACTAATCATTATTATTTCATTTCTCTCTTTTATACAACCTGGCAAATCACAAAATCTATTTATGGAAATTGGTGGTGGCATTGGTAATGTGGTGGCGGAAAAACACACTTTGGGTAAAGCCGAAATCTACTTCAACCTATTAAAATCCTTTAAGCTTGGACAAGTTGGATTAGATTTTTCTACCGGGGGAAATTTCATCCCAGGGGAAAGAAGTATACAAGAAGGTACTACCGAAATTCTATCCCCAAATGATGCACGATTTAGCTCGATATCTTTTCTGTATAGATTGCTTGTAAAGAATTACTTTTTTACTGAAGCTCGTTTGGGATATTCCTCCTTATCTTATTTTGTTCATACCGATAATGAAACAAGAATAAGCCAACAAAATTTCACTTATGGTATTGGTATTGGAGTGAAACTTGTCAGCAATTTTTCTTTTTCCCTTAGATATCAACATTTTGGAGTCACTCCAGAATTTGAAGACGTAAAGGATATGGGCACTGTAAGCTTAAATTCGGAACCTTTAAGATTAATTCTACTTAGAATGTCCTATCAATTTAGCTTGGATAAACTATTCAAAAAATAGTCAATAGCTCATCCCTAAGCAAGAAGTTATGGCTGCTAATCCTTAAACAGAAGCAATAGTTACCGTCTTTGTTGAGCACATGCATTTTGTATAAAGCATTGTCAGTTATTAATTTTCTTGCTTTTTTCCAGAAAAATTAGAAGCTCTTTAAAAATTTGTTCTTTCAGCCGATTTTGTCAATACTTCATTTAGACAAAGCCAAAGGTTAGGACTTTAACCCTATCTAAATGAGTGCTCTTTGAAGAAATATTAATGCAGGATAAAGCCAATTAATAAATTCCAAGCACACTCTTAATTCATCGGTTCACTTCATTGCTGATAATCAGACAATCAAATGATCAGAAATATCTTCCTCTATCTCGTCATCTAACTTGCTGATATCCGCAAAAGCGACATACTGGGCAATAATCACAGGAGGAAGCGTAAGCAGCAAGCCGACTACCAGTAACAACACCCCTGATATCGCTATCAATCCTAATAAGAATGAAAACCCAAAGAAAGTAAACCATCTTTTGGTGATGATCTGACGGCTCCACTCTAGGCCTTCCCATGCTTGCATACCATAAAAATAAACAAACTGATACCCCCATGAATAAGCCACACTAATATATATCACTGGTATTAAGAAAATGGTTGTCCAAGATGGAAATTCTGGTATATTAAAAATAGCTTCTGAATCTGCTTCAAGTGCCCAAAACCAATCTAAAATTCCATATTGCCAAACAAAAAAGATAAAAGGTAAGGCTGCAGCTACCGTAATTGCATTTGAAATGACAGCTGTTAAGATAAGGTCACCTAGACGATCCGTACCCTTAAAAAAGTCTTCAAATCCAGACACCTCATTTCTGGCAATCTTATGCGAAACAATAAACATACCAATTGTAAATATCGGATCAATCAATACCTGAACAGCAATATCTCCAAATAATGGAATACTACCAATTACAGCTGTAGTCACCAAATACATTAAGATAAACCCAATGAATAATCCCATCTTACGCTGGAATATATCAAATGCTTGAGAAATATAATCTGAGAAAGGAAATGAATAGCCATGATCAACCAATGACTGTAACTGTGCTCTTTTCTGTTCACTTATCATTTTAATAATTATTTACTGATTGTGTACATTTATACTCATTCTATTAATTCTCATAGAAAAAAATATAATTTTTTTACGAGTATAAATATAATATCGACAAAGAATAAAGTTATGCCAAATACTTACAAAAATATTCTTCAACAAACACACTTTTCAGCGCCTAAGCATTGGCACCAAATACACACCATTGATATGCATACTGGTGGCGAACCTCTTCGAGTAATCCTTAACGGATTTCCTGAACTCAAAGGAAACAACATTCTTGAATATCGGAATTACGTAAGAGATAACTACGATTACTTACGTAAAGCATTGATGCATGAGCCTAGAGGACATGCAGATATGTATGGCTGTTTACTACTTCCTCCTAATGATGAGGAGGGTGATTTTGGTATTTTATTTTTGCATAATGAGGGCTATAGTACGATGTGTGGGCATGCTATTATCGCCATTTCTACCTTGGCAGTACAAATGGGGTGGGTCGAATACCAAGAGCCTTTCACCACACTTCATATAGATGCTCCTTGCGGTCGGATTACTTCTTTTGTGCATATCAATAATGGAATAATCCAGAATGTATCCTTTCATTGCGTCCCTTCCTTTGTACTGGCATTAGATCTACAAATCGACGTTCCTCAAATAGGTAAAGTCAGCTATGATATTGCCTATGGTGGTGCATTTTATGCTTATGTCAATACTCATTCATTCAAGCTAGATTTAACTCCTAAAAATTATAATTTACTTATCCGACAGGGCATGGCTATTAAAAAAGCAATTATAGCATCTGAGCAAAAAATTGATCATCCCTTTGAAGAAGATTTGAGTTTTTTATATGGTACTATTTTTATTGGGGGGCCCATTAGTGAAGGAGTAGATAGCCGCAATGTATGCATTTTTGCAGATGGAGAAGTAGATCGTTGCCCAACTGGTTCTGGTGTTTCCGGTAGAATGGCCATTCATTATCTAAGAAAAGAAATAGGTATGGGTGAAGAAATGAGTATCGAAAGTATCACTGGAAGTGTTTTTAAAGGAAGCATCGTCAAAGAAGTAGAATATGGCCCCTTCCAAGCAGTTATCCCTAGGGTTACTGGTACTGCACATATTACAGGCCAACATCAATTTTTGATCGACCCCCAAGATCCTTTTAAAAATGGTTTTTTCTTGAGGTAAATGCGGTATTATCAATAATGATTAGCCTTAGTATACTGTGTAAAAAACAATCATGCATTTTACACAGTATACTAATAATGCTTATTCTATTGCTTTTTTATAGAAGGCATTTAATTGCCTAGCTAACTTTTTCACTCTTGTATTTATATTTTTTTCAAATGCCTCTTTGGGAGAAAACACGGAATCCATCACAAAAGAAAAAGAAGTCATTTTGATTGCATAAGGAAACGGACGTTTAAGATCTTGAAAATGTTGGTCTGTAATAATCATGGCATCAGCTGCAGCTGTGGTGGCGGGATCTGTTCTATCAAATTTAAGAATAAAAAAATCTTCCGTTTGAAGTCTTAAACTTTGATCGATGACTAAATTATCATCCAAAAAAAGGCCAATTCGTCTCTTTTCTTTAGTCAGTGTGGTCGTTGCTGTATCATACATAAACAAGACTTTTGAAAACTTATAGTATTTTTCAAAAGCTTGATAAATTAATTTATTTTCATAGGCTGTCTCCGCTAAAGTTGTGGCGATTTGATGGCGAATACGTTCTTTTTTTCTTTTTTCTAGCTCTGGACTATTGGCTAATTTTTGCAGTGCTTGAACTTTTTTGTGATGACTAGTTAAACGAACTACTAGTGTGCTTTCTTTTAGATTTTTGACTTTAGCGAAAGCAGTATCACGCCTTGTAGGCTCTTTTTCTTGTGCTGTTGCATAAGAAAAAGAGAAACAAAAAATAATAAGCCATATGTAGCTATACCCAATAGTATACATCCTGTTAATTTTTAGTTAAGAATTATTAAGACCATCTTAATCTAAGCATATGTAGCCTAATGCTTTAGGTGTTATTAAAAAAAATTAGCAAATTTGTGCCCTTATGAAATAAAAAAGCCTTTGTCTTACTGGCATCAAAAATAAAATCTTTCTAATGAAGTAAGGATTAGAACGAAAATTATTGAACAGTAAGCCTGAAAATTGGTACATTAATTGACCAGCAACTTATTTCATGATTATAAACATTTGAAATACAAAATGGCTGATCGCCATTTAAAAACTTGTTGGCTATAAGCCAAAAGAATTATTCATCCGCCTTAAGGCGGATCGTTAATGGTTATTAGTTGTTGATGAATACTTGGTCGTCAAAATTATTTTTAGACTAAAACAATCAACTAACAACCAATGACTATATAAATGTTATCCATCAATTTTCAAAATAAGCGTACTGATATGCAGTCAGTTGACATTGAAGCACTAAATCAGCAGATTTATGCAGACAGCGCCTTCATAGATGCGTTGAATACAGAAACATCAAAAGTAATCGTTGGTCAAAACCACATGATCGAACGTCTAATGTTGGGATTATTGACCAAAGGCCATGTTCTTCTTGAAGGGCTTCCTGGTTTAGCGAAGACTTTAGCCATCAAAACCCTTTCAACGGCCATTGATTCAAAGTTCAGTCGTATCCAATTTACTCCTGACTTATTGCCAGCAGATATCATCGGTACGATGATTTACAACCCTAGCCAAAATGAATTTACCGTAAGGAAAGGTCCTGTATTTGCCAATTTCGTTCTAGCGGATGAGATCAACCGTGCACCGGCAAAGGTTCAAAGTGCATTGCTAGAAGCGATGCAAGAGCGTCAGGTAACCATCGGCAATGAAACATTCAAGTTAGAAGAACCTTTCTTGGTTTTGGCGACTCAAAACCCGATCGAGCAAGAAGGTACCTATCCACTTCCTGAAGCACAGGTGGATCGTTTTATGCTCAAAGTGCAAATTACATATCCCAACAAAGAAGAAGAACGCGAAATTATTCGCAGAAATCTTTCTGAAGATGGTTTTGGGAAGGTATCACCTATCGTAAAGCCAGAAACAATTATTAAAGCACGTAAGTCTGTTCGAAAAGTTTATATGGACGAAAAGATCGAGCGTTATATCTTGGATATTGTATTTGCTACTCGTCAACCAGAAGAGTATGGCTTACAAAAGCTAAAGCCATTACTAAACTTTGGTGGTTCTCCTCGTGCAAGTATCAATTTGGCACTTGCGTCTAAAGCATTAGCCTTTTTACAACGTAGAGGGTTTGTGATTCCAGAAGATGTAAGAAATGTCTGTAAAGATGTGCTTCGCCATAGAATTGGTTTAACTTATGAAGCAGAGGCAGAGAATATCACACAAGAAGATATCGTCAACTCTATTCTTGATACAGTAGAAGTACCTTAAATATCACGCATGGAAACAAGCGAATTACTGAAAAAAGTCCGTAAGATTGAAATTAAGACAAAAGGGCTGAGCAAACATATTTTCTCAGGAGAATATCATAGTGCTTTTAAGGGACGTGGTATGTCATTTAGCGAGGTACGAGACTATCAGTATGGCGATGATGTGCGTAATATTGACTGGAATGTAACTGCACGTACAGGTAGTCCACACGTGAAGGTATTTGAGGAAGAAAGAGAGCTTACTGTAATGCTGCTAGTAGATGTCAGTCAGTCTTCTTACTTCGGAACGGTCCATCAATTAAAGAAGGATATCATTACAGAAATTTGCGCTGTATTAGCTTTTTCTGCTATCACGAATAATGATAAAGTTGGAGTAGTATTCTTTTCTGATCAAGTAGAAAAATTTATTCCGCCTAAAAAGGGAAAGCAGCACATTCTGAGAATCATTCGAGAATTAATTGATCTTGAACCAAAAGGTACAGGGACGAATATTGCAAAGACCTTGGAATATTTCAATAATGTGGTTAAGAAGCGAAGCATTTGTTTTGTGCTTTCTGATTTTATGGCCAAAGGTTATGAAAATCCACTGCGTATTGCGGCCCGCCGTCATGATATTGTAGGTATCAACTTGTTTGATCCAATGGAAGAAAGCCTTCCTAATATTGGATTAATCAGGGCTTTAGATGTAGAATCTGGAGAACTCAAATGGATTGATTCTTCCTCGCGAAAAGTGCGTAAGCAATATCAAGAGTGGTTTGATATACATCAAGCTTATTTTAAGAATAACTTCTTAAGAAGTGGTTCTGATTCTATACAGATTAGTACACAGGAGTCGTACGTCAATGCATTATTAAAGTTTTTTAAAAAACGCTCTTCTTAATATGTACAAAGTACTCATTAGTGTTTTTACGGCTACTTTATTAATGTGTTCGCTGAAAGCGCAGCTAAGCGTTTCAGCCGAGCTAGATAGCACCAATATCCTTATTGGTGATCAGGTACGATTGCATTTGTTGATCAATCACCTACCTGATGTAAAAATTCAAAGGATCGATCTTTCTGGCCTTCAATCTGTCGAAGAGATTGAAGTCTTAGATATTCAAAGACTAGATACGATCAACTCTAAAGATGAATTTCTATTAGAGCAATGGTTTACGTTAACTTCTTTTGACTCTGGAGCACATTGGGTTCCTCCAATTCCAGTGGAATATGTCTATAAAGGTCAGAATGGAAAAGCAGAAACGAATCAACTTCCTTTGATTGTTAGGCCTTTCCCTATTGAAAGTGATACTTCCCAACTAGCTCCCATTAAGCCTATCATAGAAGAACCTCTGAAATTTGAGGATTTCATGTGGTATTTGATCGGGATATTGCTTGTTGGTGGATTAATAGGATTTTTAATTTATCAAAGCAGAAGAAAGAACGAAGAAGAGGAAGAAGAAATCATTGAAATCAAACGACCTGCCCACGAGATTGCTATTGACAAATTAGGCCGTTTGAAAGCAGCCAAATTATGGCAACAGGGTAAAATCAAAGATTTTCATAGTGAACTTACCTATATTTTACGAGAGTATCTAGAGAATAGATATGAGGTTCAAGCCTTGGAATCTACGACTTATGAAATTAAGCAAGCTCTGGGCAAGTTGGATATCCCTGAAGACTATCGTATGCAAATACAGCAGTTATTACAGACTGCAGATATGGTAAAATTTGCGAAAGCAGAACCCCCTGTTGAAATGCATGCAGATGCATTATCGAAAACAGAAAGCTTTATTGACAGCACTAAACGTAGTACGGAAGAATTTGAAGCAATGCTTCAAACAATTGAAGAACAGAGAATGGCAGAGGCTAAAGCCAAATTAGAAGAAGAAGAAATTCAATTGGCATCTCTTTCTAATCGTTTGATTGCAGCAGTGATAGATGGTATTTTTTCAATTGCTATCTTTTTAGTACTGTTTTTCTCTAGTTTAGCACTGGGTGGATTAAGTGAAGTGGTTTCTAATATCATTCTTATTGCATCCTTAGTGGTGTGGTTTATACTCCACTTAGGAATAGAAGTATGGTTTGGGGGCCTTCCTGGCAAATTGCTCCTAGGGATGAAAGTAAAAACAGAAGATTTTCAGCAAATAACATTCAAGCAAGCCTATCATCGTTTTATTTATAAGATAAGAAGCTTGTTTGTGATATTTAGTGTAATTGGCGCATTGAGAAGAGAAGATCGGATGTTGCGTCACGACGAGATTACTCAAACTCGTGTATTTAAAGTCTAATTTGGAATGACAGTTACATTTGGTGGATATACTTTCATAAATCCAGAATTCTTCTTATTACTCCTTTTACTTCCCGTAATTGGAGGTTGGTACTACTGGCGTTATCGTCAGCACTATGCCACTTTACGGATGTCGAGTTTACAATCAGTAGCTCACATCACTTCTTGGCGGGGGCGTTTAAGAGCACTCCTGCCTATACTGAGAGCATTCGCTTTTACGCTACTTGTCATTGCTATTGCTCGCCCACAGGAGACTTTGAAAGAAGAAGAAATTAAAGCAGAAGGTATTGATATTGTCTTAGTAATGGACTTATCAAGTAGTATGTTAGCTCAGGATTTTAAACCTGACCGTTTGGAAGTAAGTAAGAGAGTAGCTGCTGAGTTTGTCTCCAAGCGCGAATTTGATCGAATTGGCTTGGCTGTTTTTGCAGGAGAATCTTTTACACAATGTCCATTAACTACAGACCATAGCATTGTAAAAGAATTTATGGCTAGTCTAAAATGTGGTATTCTAGAGGATGGTACAGCGATTGGTATGGGTTTAGCAACAGCCGTTAATAGATTAAAGGATAGTGAATCTAAAAGTAAAGTTGTTATTCTACTAACTGATGGGGTGAATAATGCTGGTTATGTAAAACCAATAACAGCTGCAGAGATAGCGAGAGAATTTGATGTCAAAGTATATACCATTGGTGTGGGCTCTACAGGCGAAGCACCAACTCCTGTAAGTAGAAGAAGTGACGGCCGATATATTTTTGGATTGGCGAGAGTAGAAATTGATGAACAGCTGCTACAAGAGATTGCTGAGATGACTGGTGGTCAATATTTCCGTGCTACTTCCGCAGAGAGCTTGGAGCAAATTTACCAAAATATTGACCAGTTAGAGAAAACAGAAATTGAAGTCACTAGTATTCGAAGATATAGCGAAGAGTTTAGCTCATTTGCATTCTGGGCTTTACTGCTCCTAGTTATTGAAATTAGTCTTCGGTATACGGTCCTTCGGACAATTCCGTAAGGAAATTTGGTTAATAGAAAACGGCGTAATCGTTAATAACCCATTTATTCACATTTAACGATTATACCATTAACGAACAAACAATGTTTCGATTTGAGCATATAGAGTATCTTTATGCACTAGGTATCATTCCAGTGCTGATTGCTTTTTTTTGGACGATGTGGATAGCGCGAAAACGGGTATTGGCACGTTTTGCCCAAACGCCAATGTTGAGGAAGCTAATGCCCCAAATGTCCCGTTACAAGCATACACTAAAATTCATTTTACTGATTTTTGGTTTGGCCTTTCTGATTGTTGGATGGTCCAATCCACAGTGGGGGACCAAAAAAGAGAAGGTCAAGCGTAAAAGCGTTGACCTATTTATTGCTTTGGATATTTCAAGAAGTATGCTTGCGCAAGATATTGCACCAAACCGACTAGAACGTTCACGTAAATTTGCTCAAACCCTAGTCAACCAACTTAAAGGAGAACGAATTGGCTCTATCATATTTGCAGGAAATGCTTATTTGCAAGTACCCCTTACAACCGATTACGCGGCTCTAGAGTTATTCATAAAGAGTGCTAATACCGATATGGCTCCCAATCAAGGTACAGCGATTGTAGATGCCATTGATTTGGCAGAACAATCCTTTGATGAGGAAAATAAAAACCATAAAGCACTCATTATTATTACGGATGGGGAAAACCATGATGAAGAAGCCTTGGAAAGAGCCAGACAAGCCAATGCAAATGGTTTGCTTATCTACACCGTTGGTGTTGGAACAGTGGAAGGTTCCTTTATTCCAACTTTCATTGGAGGAAGAGCCGATTTTAAGAGGGATGAGGGTGGTAATCCCGTCCGATCTTCTTTAAATGAAAAAATGCTTGAGGATTTAGCAAGTGAAGGAGATGGCCAATACTTTAACCTAATTAATGCCGAAAACTTCATTGCAGAAGCCTTAAGAAAAAAGATTGATGGACTAGAAAAAAGAGAGTTAGAGCAAAGAGTATTTAGTGAATTTGAAAGTTATTTCCAATATTTCCTAGCCGTTGCTTTATTATTGATCGTTATTGAGTTTTTTATTTCTTATCGTAAAAATCGATACTTAGCAGATAAAGATATATTCAAGGTTTAAATTGCTTTGTTATGAAGAAACAAACTTTATTATTACTGTTTATTGGGCTTGCTTTTTTTGCGGAAGCACAAAGCTCGCATAGCCTATTGCGTAAAGGAGATCAGCACTACAAAGAAGGAGAGTTTGTAGAAGCCGAAGAAAGTTATCGCAAAGCGAATAATGAAAAAGATTCGCCGAAAGGCAACTACAATCTAGGCAATACCATATACGAACAAAAACGCTTCGAAGAAGCAGTTAAATACTATGAAAATGCTGCTCAAAAAGCAGGTAATCCAATGGTCAGGGCAGATGCATTCCACAATCTAGGAAATACTTACTTTCAACAACAAGATTTTGAAAATAGCATCAATGCCTATAAAAATGCACTTCGCCTTGATCCAAAAGACTTGGCCACCAAAAAAAATCTAAGCCAAGCGCAAAGAATGCTCCGCATGCAACAGCAACAGCAGCAGCAACAACAAAACGACGAAAACAAGGAGAATCAAGACGAGAATCAAGACCAACAACAGCAACAACAGCAACAACAAGAACAAGAGAATCAAGACGAAAATCAAGAGCAACAACAAGAGCAAAAAGAGCAAGAGCAATCGCCTCAAGACCAAGAAAAGCAGCAACAGCAGCAAGGTGAGCCTAAAGATTTGAGTAAAGAGGAAGCAAGAAAATTATTGGAGATCATGGAAGATGAAGAGCGCAAAGTTCAAGAGAAAATGAGGAAAGCACAATCGAAGCCAACAAAGTCTAAAAAAGATTGGTAATATGAAACCAAAGTTGATTCTTTTTTTGATGGGATTCCTTTTTGTTGGAATCCTTACAGCACAGGAAAATGCTAAATTTTCGGTATCTATCAGCACTGATTCCATCCTATTAGGTAATTATTTCGTAGTAAATTTCACCCTAGAAAATGTAGAGGGTAAGGAATTTAATCCTCCTATCTTTAAGGAGTTTATCGTTATTAGCGGTCCCAATACTTCTTCCAGTTTTTCTATGATCAATGGAGAAGTTAAGCAATCTGTTTCTTACACTTATTACCTAGAACCAAAAGATATTGGCAGTTATTTTATTGAACCAGCTAGTATCCGGATAGAAGATAAGGTCCTGGAGACAGATATAGTGGAAATCAATGTTTTTCCGAACCCTGATGGTATTAAACAAGATCCACAAAATCCATTTCAGCAAAGATTTGAATTTAAAATGGACGATTTATTCTCCTTTCCAGAACTCGAACCGCATAATACCCCAAAGCCTCAGCCAAAGAAAAAGAAGAAGAAGAAACGCAAAACTTACAAGATCTAGTAACCTATGAATCCTACTAATTTCATAAAAGTACTCTTTTGGGCGTGCTTCGCCTTGCTTGCTAATCATCTAACCGCTCAGTCTAGCTTTACGGCTACAACCAATGCCAGAGATGTAGTAGAAAATAGTTCTTTTCAGGTTTCTTTTACGATCGAAAATACAGAAGCTGAGGATTTTCAAGCACCTCCATTCAAGCATTTCAGAATAATCAACGGTCCTAATCGCGCAATAAGTACATCCATTACTAATGGGAAAGTAAATAGTAAAAAAACTTTTTCATACGCTCTCATGCCAAAGGGCAAAGGTCGCTTTACCATTGCAGGTGCTACCGCTACTATTAATGGTAAGAAGATGAGCACAAACTCCTTGGTCATTAATGTCGTAGAAGGTACTGTAGGATCTGAGAAAGATGACGAAAATCAGGTGTTTGTTCGCGTTATCCCAACCGTGACAGAAGCAGTAGTAGGACAGCAAATCCTTGTCGACTACAAATTATACACTACAGTAAATGTAGATAGTTACAATGTTTTGGAAGAAGCAGATTATGCTGGCTTTTATGCAGAGGATATCAAACGCTTCGACTCAAGAGTAATTAGAGAAGTGGAGGACGGTATTCAATACACGACTAAAGTGTTAAAAAGAATAGCCCTATTCCCTCAGCAAACAGGTACGCTTAGTATTGAGCCTATGCTCATCCAGATGGGAATTTTGGACGATAATAGCCCTAGTCGTAGAAGCTTATTCTTCAATAGAAATATCCGTCGAATAGCGATTGAAACAGAAAAGCTCGAAATCAAGGTCAATTCCCTTCCTTCAGCTGCACCTAAATTGTTCAGCGGTGCTGTTGGAACATACCGTATAAATAGTAGCATCAATAGAAATAATCTAACAACTGATGATGTTTTATCTGTAAAGATCGTAGTTCAAGGAAATGGTGATGTCAAAAGAATACAAGCACCACCTTTAGAACTACCAGATGGTTTTGATGTTTATGACCCAAAAGTGAAAGAGGAATCAACCTATGAGATCAATAGCGAGATTATAGGTAAGAAGGAGTTTGAATACCTCATCTTACCCAAAAAAGCTGGTGTTTATAATATCAATCCTGCTTTTGCTTATTATGAGCCAGACTCAAACAAATATGTCATTCCTAATAGTCGTTCGTATAGTCTGAATATTCGTCAAGGAACGATGGTAGCAGCTGATAGAGATGAAGTCATTAAAGAGGATCCGGTTAATGAGGACATTAAGTTCATTAAATTGGATACCAAGCTTCACCAAAAAGCCTCCAACTCCTTTGTGGGAAGTATCCTCTTCTGGATCATCTATGCTTTACCATTCTTGTTTTTAGGCGGTCTATTTTTAGTGAAGCGCGCAAAGGATTCAGAGCTTGCCGTAGATCCTGTATTAAAGCGGCAAAAAAGAGCCCAAAAAGAAGCCCAAAAACGTTTAGAGACTGCCTATCAACACCTAACATCCAATAATAGTCGTGGATTTTACGATGAAGTTTCAAAAGCCATGCTAGGTTATGTTTGTGATAAACTACGTATACCAAAATCTGAATTGACTAAAGATAATGTAAAAGGAAAACTAGATGTGATGGCCGTAAAAGAGGATGATATTAATCGCTACATGAAAATTATCCATAATTGTGAGATGGCTTTATTTGCTGGAATGGATAATACTAGCGCTATGAAAGAAACTTATGATCATTGCTTGGAAGTATTAGCAAAGATTGAAATTTCAAGCTAATTATAAGATTTAAAGCTACAAAGTTTGCTCAAATCTACATATCTAGCTTCTTCTCCTAAGGTAGTGAATCCCTATAAGTTGGCCGCTAAAGTAAATAGTCATCAGACTATATTTATCTATTTTGAAATACTTGCCCCCAAGCCAAGCGCTATGTGCTCTGCCGAAAAACGATGTGACTTTAAATAAATACCCGCAAAAAATCGAGTTCTTGGCTTTCCAATTGCTGGCAGATAATACCT
This sequence comes from Saprospiraceae bacterium, assembly GCA_022448955.1. Taxonomy (GTDB): domain Bacteria; phylum Bacteroidota; class Bacteroidia; order Chitinophagales; family Saprospiraceae; genus JALEHC01. The sequence goes on along the minus strand of JAKVCU010000089.1, from coordinate 9,064 downwards.
TAAACCAAGACGATTATAAACGGGAAAATTCAAAAAAGCAGATTTAGCTTTCCAGTATATTCCTACTTGCAATAAAATGCTAAATGCTCCAAAGCACAACTCATCTGCCAAGAAAATCATCCACCGCTGCGCCCCTGATATTGCTTGTGATCTATTCCTAAAAAAATAAGTAGATCGTCCAAAGTCATAAACCCCCTGATTAAACTCATGCTCCATACCTAACAAAATACGATGATAATCATTAATGTGGTAAGCTCCTCCAAGAGAAGTAATAGTGGTAGGAAAACGAGGTCCACCGATCGCCATTGTTTCGCTATACGCTACTCCTACATGAATCAGTATGCTCCAATGTTTAGTTCTAGAAGTACATTTACCTTTGTTGATTTTAAATTCACCATTAGGCCGATAAAGCAGGCCCAAATGTCCTGAAAAAAAATTAATACCCAAATTAGGTAAGCGGGATGCTCCATTGGATAAGTGTAACAATCCAAAACCAGCAGATAATTGCCAAGCTCCACTGGATTTATAGTTCGTATTGAACTGCAAACTGGTCGCATTATTCCAATGAGAGCCAATAGCATTATTACTTATGTTATTGATTAAATCATAGGTTTTAGAAAGGTAGGCAATACCTGTACCCAACTGAAATTTTAAAGAGAGCGGTTTATCCCTTCCTAATAATCCAATTTCTATCTTTGGCATAAGCGCAATAGCTTTACCTAAAACCTCTTCATTGCCCAAGTCTACCCACCAAAAAGATGCTCCTATTTTGGGATAGGACTGACAATGGTGCCAAGCCCTTGAGCCATCCGACTGATAAAAAACAGACCACTCTGTCGCCCACGTAGATGAAGGAATAACATATAGTATTTTTTCACTATGCCTTATAATTTGACCTCCATGGACATCTAAACGGTAAGCCACATTCGATTGGGCTTTCGCCAAATTAGAAAAAAGCTGCATCATGCCCAGACTCCAAACCAGTATATAAAGGCTTCTACTCACGGCCTTGTGTCTTTAAAAAGTCAATGGTTTTGTGTATATCCGTACTTTGTATGCGATCATTACTAAGCATTGGTACTACATTTCGATAGCTCGCAATAAATGCTTCGATTTGCTCCGAACTCCTATCTGGGCGGCGAAACTCTAATGCCTGGCTTGCAGTCATCACCTCAATCGCTAATACACGCTCTACATTCTGCACCACCCTATACAACTTCGTTGCTGCATTGGCGGCCATACTAACATGATCTTCTTGTCCATTACTGGAAACAATAGAATCAACGGATGCAGGCGTACATAACTGCTTGTTTTGACTCACAATAGATGCTGCTGTATATTGTGGAATCATTAAGCCCGAATGCAAACCTGGTTTTGGTGTAAGGAAAGCAGGTAAATCTCTCTGACCTGAAATCAATTGGTAAGTTCTTCTTTCAGAAATACTCGCTAACTCCGATAGTGCAATGGCTAAATAATCCAATACTAAGGCAATCGGCTGAGCATGAAAATTACCACCTGACATGATCAAATCATCTTGTGGAAAAATGTTTGGATTATCTGTAACTGCATTTACTTCACTGAGAATAACGGATTCTACATGTTTAAAGGCTGCCCAACTAGCACCATGCACCTGCGGTATACATCTAAACGCATAAGGATCTTGCACTGCTTTTTTTTCTGCTCTAGCAATTACACTACCACTCAACCATTCCCGAATAGCCTTTGCAGCTAAAATTTGGCCTTCTTGCTTTCGAATCTGATGCAAACGATCATCGAAGGGCTGTAAAGTACAGTTAAATGCATCTACAGATATGGCTGCCGCCAAATTGGCCACCTCCCACAAGCGCCATGCTTGTAAAATAGCCCAAAAACCATAAGCCGTTGAAAATTGTGTGCCATTCAGTAAAGCTAAGCCTTCTTTCGCTTCCAGTGACAGGGGCTTCAAACCTATCTCCTTAAGTACTTGCCCGCTTTCTCTCCTTTCTCCTTTATAAAATACTTCTCCCTTCCCTAACAATGGCAAACTCATATGTGCTAGTGGCGATAAATCACCTGATGCTCCCAAAGAACCTTGCTGATAGATAACAGGACGAATCTGATTATTGTACAATAGTATCAATCGCTCTACTAATGCTACTCTTACGCCTGAATAACCGTGAGAAAGACTCTGAATTTTCAAGAATAAAATAATATCTACGATGCCTAAAGGAACAAGCTCTCCTGTACCACAAGCATGTGATTGTACCAAGTTGAGCTGCAACTCATGAATCGCTTCATGAGAAATTTGGATATTACATAAAGAACCAAAACCTGTATTTATTCCGTAATAAAGAGCGCCTTCTTCTCCAATTTTTTGCTCAAGAAAACTACGACACTTAGTTATTCGAGATAAGGCATCTGAACTTAATGCTAGTGTGTTGCCTTGCTCAATGATTGCTTTAAGCTGAGCAAACTGCAAAGACTCGTCGCTAATGTAATGTGTTGGTTTCATAATCTGATTAGTAGCTTTGCTTCGACTTATAAATGAAAAAGTGTATATCACTTTTCTGAGAGCAAAAATAGGAAAAGTATAAAAAGCCTCGATATATTTTTTGCTCGCTAGAAAATACACAGACGAACGAGCATCAAGTAGCTAAGCCAAATTACACTAAGTGCCCCAATAAAATATTGTTAAGCGTTAAATATCATTAAGTCCTCCGTTAAACATTAGTTAAACAATCAGCCGAAAAGAGCCACCTTATTTAAATAAACACCTGACTATCAATTAATTGACTAGAAAGTCATAAAAAAGTTAAGAATTTTAGGTAGTAACTTTTATATCCAGCGCTAGTCCTATCTACTGAAAGGTGCAATAAAATTGTAATTTTGATAGTCTATAATATTGAACACCATTTTTATTCATCGGCTCGTGTTTGTTGAGATCTTAATCCAACAAATTAAAATCTACAAGAAAAAATAAAAGTAGTTATGACAAAATTCGAACTAAAGCAAATCTTCCGATCAGGCCTTTTCACACTGGGCTTTTTGGCTATGTTCGCCTTTACGGCAAATGCACAAAAAATAGCTTATGTGGATGTCAATAAAATTCTGAATAGTATCCAAGAGTATCAAAATGCACAAGCAGATTTGGATAAGAAGGCAGATCAGTGGCGTTCTGAAATCGCACAAGAATATGACAAAATTAAAGGGATGTACAACCGCTACCAAGCAGAACAAGTCCTTTTAAGTGACGAAGCTCGTCGCCAAAGAGAGGAAGAAATCATGAATAAAGAAAAAGAGGTGTACGATTTGCAAAAGTCAAGATTCGGCCCTGAAGGTAGCCTATTCAAAATGCGTCAAGATTTGGTACGCCCCATTCAAGATCGGGTTTACAAAGCTATTGAAGAATATGCTAATGAGCGTAACTATGATTTCATCTTTGATAAATCTAGTGCTTCAGGTATGATATTCTCTAATGAGAAATTTGACAAAACCGCAGATATCTTGAAGAAATTACAGTAGAAATTATCTTTATGCCTATATCTGATTTTGCGAACTTGTCTGCTGGAAGGCATGAAGCAAAAAAATCATTCTTAACAAGAAAAAAGTAAGGTATGTTTAAATTTCCTACTATTTGAAAACAAAACTTTGAGACCTATGGCATCCAATTGGAGCGGGTACATCGCTTACTAAACTCCATCACAAATCCTAGCCAAAACCCTACCTTTGCTGGTAGGCAAGCTCAAGTCGTTGATCATCAATTTGAATAAAATTTAAAGATATTCCTTATTAGTGCTATTTTTTTCAATAAAGTATAGAATATTAATTTTTCCAAATCGAGACTCATGACCTTAGTGAATGAGGCTAAATACTTACAGATAAAGAGATTTAGCGGCTTTTATTTTACACTTCTTTTTCCAAAACAGTCAAAAAGGTGTATTTTTGCCGCCGCTCATAGTGTAAGACTTTTTAAAACGAAAATCTAAAGTTATAATGAAGCGTATATTAAAAATTAGCAGCCTTTTTTTATTATTCTTTGCGCTAGCTAGTCAAGTTCAAGCACAAAAATTCGGTTACATCAACTCTGCTGAAATTTTAGCTAACTTCCCAGAGGTGAAACAAGCAGAAGCTAATCTAGAGGCTTTGCAAAAGCAACTGACTAAGAAAGGTCAAGGGATGGTTGAAACATTGCAAAAAGACTATACTGCAATTCAGCAAAAGGTAGAAAGAGGAGAACTTTCGCCAGTTCAACAAGAACAAGAAGCAAAGAAGCTGCAAGAAGAACAAGCAAGAATCGCTAAATTCGAGCAGGATATGGTAAAGCAAATCCAAGACAAGCGGGAAGAATTGTTGAAACCGATCTACGAAAAAGTAAATCAAGCAATTGAAACAGTAGCTAAAGAAGGTGGATACCAGTTTATCTTCGATAAAGGCGTACTGCTTTACTTCGATGAAGGCATGGATGTAAGTGCTAAAGTGAAAGCAAAATTAGGCATGTAATCTATGATAAGTAATCAAAATAATGCAATCGGCATTTTTGATTCTGGCATTGGGGGCCTAACGGTTGCCAATGCCATTTTTGATTTACTCCCCAACGAACAACTCCTCTACCTTGGTGATACTGCTCATATCCCTTATGGTACCAAATCTGCAGCAAGCATCCGCCAATTCTGTTTAGATATTACCCATTATCTGCTGCAGCAAGGCTGCAAAGCCATTGTAGTGGCCTGCAATACAGCTTCTGCTGCTGCACTAGAAAGTCTTCGTCAGACATGGCCCGATATACCTATTATTGGCATGGAACCTGCTGTCAAGCCGGCAGTAAAGGCTAGTAAAAGTGGGAAAATAGGTATTTTGGCGACAGCCGGAACATTCGATAGCGTACGGTATGAAAACTTAGTCGAACGATTTGCAGAAGGAACAACAGTACTCGAAAATCCATGCCTAGGCTTGGTTGAAAAAATTGAAGCAGGCTTACAAGCTCATCCAGCTACTATTAATCTACTTAATAAAATATTACAGCCCATGCTAGAGGAGGAAGTGGATACATTTGTATTAGGATGTACACATTATCCGATTGTTAAAGAACAAATACAATCAATTGTAGGGCCCAATGCACAAATTATCAATCCTGCCCCAGCAGTAGCTAAACAGTTGAAAAAAAGGTTAGAAAAGCTAGCTTTATTACGCCAGCTTCCTTTTGAAGGAAAGCATCAATTTTTATTGTCTAAGTATAACTTAGCTTTTGAAAACACCCTCAAAAGATATGGAAAGGTACCTTATTCACTTTCCGAGATCGATCCATCCAAAGTTTTTTCCAATCTCATTTGAATGTACTTGATAGTTAAGCCATTTTCTAAGTGCATTTGTTCATAGAAGGTTTTTAATTCTAATTCAGGTAAGTATAAATCATCTGAATAGATATCGTCTTTATTATATAGCAAGGTTGCTAAATCGGTCTCTTCCAAGGTTGCTAAAGTAAAGTCATAAAGCTCAGGAGAATCTGTTTTTAAGTGAACAATTCCATCACTTTTCAATATTTTTGAATAGTGCCTCAAGAAATTAACGGCTGTCAATCTTCGATTAGACTTACTCTTTCTTAAAAAAGGATCTGGAAAAGTAATCCAAATTTCAGCTACCTCGCCTGGTTCAAAAAAGTATGCAATTTGTTCGATACGTGTTCGAAAAAAAGCTACATTTTCAAGTTTTTCTTCCAATGCTAAAGTCGCACCTTTCCATATTCGTGCACCTTTAATATCTACACCTATAAAGTTGCGATCAGGATACATCTTGGCTAAGCCAATGGTATAATCCCCCTTCCCGCAAGCCAATTCTAGAGTAATCGGTTGTTGATTGCCAAACTGCTTTTTAGCCCATGCTCCTTTTCGTTCTACCACCACACCATCTTTGCCTACTAAATGAGGGTTCTTGGCATCAAAGTTTTCTAAAACATTAGGATAACTTAATATATCAGCAAACTTTTGAAGTTTATTTCTCTTGCTCATGGCTTCTTAATAGATTATAGAGTTTGCAAAGCGTTAAATTCCAGCAAAAATAAAGGTATTCCGTTCATTCTCCAAATGCACTTATTTTGTAATTTTGAGACTTTTATTTAAATAACCAGACAGGCCTTTATGGCAATATCTTCGAGTAACCAATCTCCTGCTATAAGCATTCAGCTTCATACACACCGTCCTTTGGATGGTCCGGTGTATATTTCCGGTAATTTTAATAACTGGAAAGGTCAGGATTCAGCCTACCAATTAGCCCAAATTGGGCCAAAGGATTATCAGTTTTCTTTTGAGCAAACCAAAGATCTACCTCAACCACTTCATTATAAATTTTTGCGGGGTGACTGGGATAGAGAGGAGCTAGATGAATATGGAAGTACAATAGATAATAGAGTTTTTCATTGGAACCCAGAAGAAACAAAAGTAAGCCATACGGTTACGCATTGGAAAACCAATGGTCAATTTTATAACGATAAATTCCGCCCCATTTGTCATATACTAGATGAAAATTTTGAAATTCCACAGCTTATCCGGACTCGTAGAATAGCTGCACTATTGCCGTATGATTATTACGAATGTGATAAAACATATCCGGTCCTCTACCTCCAAGATGGCCAGAATCTATTTGACGATTATGCTCCTTTCGGAAATTGGGCCGTAGATAAACGCATGGCGGTCATGGCAGAGCAAGGCATGGGTGATCTGATCATTATTGCTATTGATCATGCAGAAGAGCAAAGAATAGCAGAATTTACGCCTTCCTACAAAACCCATCTGGGTAGGGGGGATGGTAAAAAATATGTAAGGTTTTTAGCGGATACGCTCAAACCTTTCGTAGACCAACAATTTAGAACCCAAGCTGAACGCTCCTCTACCGGCATTGGTGGTAGCTCTATGGGCGGACTAATCTCTATTTATGCAGGAATGATGTACCCTGAAGTGTATAGCAAACTCATGGTCTTTTCACCCTCGCTTTGGGTGGCACCCAATATCCACTTTCATGCCATCAATTTTGATGAATCTATGGAGACTAAGGTGTACCTTTATGCTGGCGAGGGTGAAAGTGCCAATATGGTGCCAAACATCCAACGATTCAAAAGCGCTCTAGAAAATCAAGGTGTAAGCAATAAATTTGATTTTAATGTTGCTATCGACCCTGAAGGTCAACATACAGAAACAAGATGGGGCCTTGAATTTCCTCATGCTACAAAATGGCTGTTTTTTAAATAAAAAAACCAAAGCTAACGCTCATAATAGTTAATCGTGTAAAAGTTGAGGGTTTGACTTTTCGAAGATACCATCCCCACTTGACTATTTACCTTAAACCATCAACTTAATTGACAGATGAAAATTAACTTAGCATCTAAATTCGAAAAATCAACGGAAACATTAGTCGTACCTATAGCCGCAAAGAATGGCCACGATGCTATTGCTAAAATAGCAGCACAGACCAACACCACTGCAGAACAAATCCATTCAGATTTTAAAGCGGATCATGGTGAAACAATGGTACTTTATACCAAAAAACAAAACCGAATCATCTTATTGGGCTTAGGGCAAAGTCCTCAGTTCAATGATGTTCTAAAAGCTTTTCGCGCCTTCTCAAATAAGTCCAACAAGCGAATTACCTCTTCTTTTGGCGTAAGCTTTCAAATGGATAACTGTGCTGATGAAAAGATAGCAACATGGGTAGACGCTTGCGCAAATGGTTTGATTTTAGGTACTTACCACACCGGAAAATACAAAACACAGCATATACAAAAACACACTTTAGCTTCGGATGAAATCCAAGTGACGATTTTTGCTCCTCCATTGGATACCATAATACCTGCTATTCAAAGAGGTACTCATATTGCAAAAACACAAGCTGAAATTTTAGACTTAGTAAATGCCCCTGCCAATAAAAAATCACCTTCTGATTTAGCCAAATGGGCAGTACAATCAGGTAAACAATACAATTTTAAGGTAGAAGTAATAGATAAAGAAAAAGCAGCGGAAATAGGCCTGCATGCCCTGCTTGCCGTCAATCGTGGTAGTGAAGCACCTGCTGCTTTTATTATCATGGAATATATCCCTGATGGTATTGAAAATGCCCCTAAAGTTGGCTTAGTAGGAAAAGGGGTAACCTTTGATACAGGAGGTGTTTCTATCAAGCCATCAAGCAATATGCACTTTATGAAGAGTGATATGGGGGGTGCTGCAGCTGTACTAGGTACTATGGAAGCTGTCGCAAAATTAAAATTACCAGTACACCTAGTTGGAATTGTTCCCTCAACGGATAATAGTGTGGATGCCCTAGCTATTAAGCCTAGTGATGTTATCAACTCTTATAGTGGAAAAACGATCGAAATTATAGATACAGATGCGGAGGGACGTTTAATCTTAGCAGATGGATTAGCTTACATGATAAAGCATTTCCAACCAGAAATATTAATCGACCTCGCTACTCTAACGGGGAGTGCTGTTCGTACCTTTGGTTATCATGCTGCTGCATTATTTTCTAAAGATGATGATCTAAGTGCAGCTATCCAAAAAGCTGGAGCAAAGAGCGGAGAAAGAGTTTGGCCATTACCTTTATGGGATGTATACAGAGAAGATTTAAAGTCGGATGTGGCTGACATTAGAAACTATAGTGGCCGTCCACTTGCTGGTGCTATTGGCGCTGCCAAGTTTTTAGAATTTTTCACAAATGACCATCCGAAATGGGCACATTTGGATATTGCTGGCGTGGCATTTAACGATGCTGAATTTACCACTATGAAAAGTGCATCTGCTTACGGAATTCGATTATTAACAACTTACTTATACTCGCTTAATGATAATTAAGTAGTTTGCCCGAAACCATGACTGCCAGCAGGCTAGAATTAGTACAATGAAATTCAGCCATAAGCAGACAGTTTTTTACGTTCACTCAAAAATCATGCTTAACTTTGCTGTCATCAGTTTCTTATGGTTTTCGAAGGGACAATTTTACTATACAAGCAATTTTGGCTAGCCGCTTAAGTAATTTGTCAGAGCTAAACTATCATTAAGCGATATATACCTCACTGGGTAAAATAGATTTTAGTATCTCC
>JAKVCU010000088.1:16840-39565 GCA_022448955.1 Saprospiraceae bacterium | reverse complement strand
GTGATTGCGAATCATCTTTTTTAATAATTCTAGATCTGCATCTCCTAGTGGATCAAGATCTACCATTTCTGTATTCAAGCGACTATCAAACTGGCTATTGGCATTATTGACGTAGGCCATTCCACCACTCATCCCTGCTGCGAAGTTTTTACCCGTTTCACCTAGCACGACTACTAATCCACCTGTCATATACTCGCAGCCATGATCGCCAATACCTTCGACTACTGTTTTTACACCTGAATTTCTAACACAGAATCGCTCTCCTGCCATTCCTCTAATGTAGGCTTCCCCAGAAGTAGCGCCATAAAAAGCCACATTACCAATAATAATATTTTCATGTGCTTTAAACTTTGCTTCCCTATCTGGAACGACCATTAAACGCGCACCAGACAAACCTTTACCAAAGTAATCATTGGCTTCTCCTTCCAGTTTAAATTCTAGCCCCTGTGCTGCAAATGCCCCAAAGCTTTGTCCTGCCGAACCTTTAAAATGGTACTGAATCAAACCATCTGGCAAACCATTGCCCCCATAACGCTTTGAAATTTCATTGGAAAGCATCGTACCTACTGCACGGTCTGTATTTAGGATATTAAATTCACCCTGAACAGGCTTTCCTAATTCCAGTGCTGGTCTAGCATTACGGATTAACTTTCTATCCATTACTTGATCAATCGAATGATCCTGTGCAATTTTTTTGTATTGACCAATGGAATCATCTGCTGGTTCCTTGTACAATATTGGACTTAAATCCAATTGTTTATATTTCCAATGTTGGATATCCGTTTTTAATTTTAGCATTTCTACTTTACCCACCATTTCGTCTACAGTTCTGAATCCTAGATCAGCCATTATTTCACGTAAGTCTTTCGCTAGGAAGCGGAAGAAATTGATAACGTGATCTGGATCACCAGTAAATCGCTTACGCAAGTCTGGATTTTGCGTCGCAATACCTACGGGGCAAGTATTCATGTGGCATTTACGCATCATGATACAGCCTTCGACAACTAGTGCAGCAGTAGCTATGCCCCATTCTTCTGCGCCAAGCAAGGTAGCTATAGCTAAATCACGACCTGTACGAATTTGTCCATCTGTTTGTAAGACTACACGATCACGTAATTTATTTTTCACCAAAGTTTGATGCGATTCTGCTAAACCTAATTCCCATGGCAAACCTGCATGTCTGATGGACGTTAAAGGAGATGCTCCCGTACCACCATCATAACCGGAAATCAAGATCGCATCGGCATGCGCTTTAGCAACGCCAGAAGCGATGATACCAACTCCAGCTTTGGACACTAATTTCACATTGATGCGCGCCTTGCGATTAGCATTTTTCAAATCGAAAATAAGCTGTGCCAAATCTTCAATAGAATAAATATCATGGTGTGGTGGTGGCGAAATTAAACCTACACCGGGCGTAGAATTACGCACTCGCCCAATCCAATCATCTACTTTATGCCCAGGTAGCTGACCGCCTTCGCCGGGCTTAGCCCCCTGTGCCATTTTAATCTGTAGTTCTTCTGCATTGGATAGGTAATGACTAGTTACACCAAATCGACCGGAAGCGACCTGCTTAATCGCGGAACGTTCCCAATCGCCATTTGGCTTTTTGACAAACCGGATGTCATCTTCTCCTCCTTCCCCACTGTTGCTTTTCGCGCCAATTCTATTCATAGCAATCGCCAAGGTCGTATGTGCTTCATGCGAAATGGAGCCAAAGGACATTGCTCCAGTCGCAAAACGTTTACAGATATCATCAATAGACTCTACCTCCTCAATTGAAATAGATTTGCCTTTACGAAAAGTCAGCAATCCTCTTAATGTGAGGGCTTTCTCTGTTTGATCATCAATGATCTTGGCATACTTTTTATAAGCTTCATAATCATTTTTGCGTGTAGACAACTGTAACCAGTGAATAGATGTTGGATTGAACAGGTGCTCCTCGCCTCTTCTTTTCCATTGGAAAACACCTCCTACTTCTAACTGACGATTTGGAAGTGATTTTTCTGGAAATGCCAGTTCATGTCTGGTTAATGCTTCTTTTGCAATACCATCAAAGTCTAAACCTTGAATTCTAGAAATAGTGCCTTTGAAACAGCGCTCTACGACTTCATCACAAATACCTAATGCCTCAAAAATTTGTGCCCCTTGGTAAGACTGTAAAGTAGAGATACCAATTTTGGACATAATTTTTAATAAACCTTTTCCTACAGCTTTATTATATTTCTTAATGAGATACTGAAGTTCTGGTTCTCCCTCAAAGAAATTCTTCTTCTTTAAATCTGCTATCGTAGCATAGGTCAAATAAGGATTGATCGCACTTGCCCCATAGCCAATGAGGGTAGCAAAGTGGTGGGTCTCTCTAACATCTCCAGCCTCCACAACAATAGAAGTAGTACTTCTTAAACCCTTTCTAATGAGATGGTGATGCACAGCACCTACCGCTAACAAAGAAGGGATGGGTGCTTTATAAATATCTGCATTTCTATCAGAAAGGATCAATATATTCACGCCATTTCTGGTCAAGTCCTCTGCAACTGCACAGATATGATCAATAGCTGCATTTAAGTGTCCTTTCTGTTTTTTTGCTTTGAAAACGATATCAATCACACCAGATTTAAAGTGCGGATGATTAATACATTTTATTCTATCTAACTGCTCATTGGTTATGACAGGTGTATCTAAATGAATAAATCTGGCCCGATCTGATTTGATATCCAAAATATTATCCGTCCCACCTAGCATCGCAAATAGAGACATTACCGAACGTTCACGAATAGGATCAATCGGTGGATTGGTTACCTGCGCAAATAATTGCTTAAAGTAATTTGTTAAATGCTGCGAGTGCTGCGATAATGCAGCTAAAGGCGTATCTGCTCCCATTGATCCGATAGGATCTTTTCCTACTTTGATCATTGGGCCGATGATGACCTTCAAATCTTCCTTTGTAAAGCCATGTAATTGCTGATTTTTGAACAAAGTATTTTCATCAAACGCCACTTGAGTAATTCCTGTAGAGGGAAGATCTTTCAGATCAACTCTATTTTCTTCTAACCAATCTTTATAAGGTAATCTTTGACAAATAGTAGATTTCAACTCTTCATCACCGATCACTCTGTGCTCATCCAAATCTGCGATAAGAATCTTTCCTGCTTGTAAGCGGCCTTTTTTGAGCACTCTTGCTGGATCTACCACTAAAGCCCCTGCTTCAGAAGCAACAATAAGTGTATTATCGTCTGTTAATAGATATCTTGATGGTCTTAATCCATTTCTATCTAACGTAGCACCAATTAATATACCGTCTGTAAAACAGATAGAAGCTGGACCATCCCAAGGCTCCATAATAGTTTTGTGGAATTCATAGAAAGTCTTTTTGTATTCATCCATCAAATCGTCATGTTGCCATGCCTCTGGGATCATCATCATCAATGCATGAGGAAGACTAAAACCACTTAATACTAAAAACTCCAACACATTATCGAAATTACCAGAATCCGATAATGCTTCCCCACAAATTGGAAATAGTTTTTCTAACTCTTCATCAGAAAACCATTCAGATTTGAGCAGTCTTTCTTTTGACTTCCACCAATTCACATTACCTGTAATGGTATTAATCTCTCCATTATGGGCGATGTATCGGAAGGGCTGGGCTAGTTTCCATTTAGGCACGGTATTCGTTGAAAAACGAGAGTGAACCAACGCAATAGCAGAGCGAAAAAGATCATCCTGTAAATCTGGGAAATAAGGACGTAACTGATACGTAGTCAATTGTCCTTTGTAGATCAGTGTTTTGTAAGAAAAAGAAGGTAAGTAAAATTGATCTTTTGACTGAGGGAAAGTCTTATGGATATTATGTGTAGCGTACTTTCGTAAAACATAAAGGCGGCGCTCCAAAGCTTTCGGATCTAGTTCTTGCTTAGGTTTTACAAACACCTGTTCCATTCTTGGTTCAACTGCTACAGCAGACTCCCCTACCTCTTCATTATCTGTTGGGACTTTTCTATACCCCAGCAGCTCAAAACCTAACTCATCAATGTAATCATTAAATAGTACGCGACACTGACTACGCAAACTACGATCAGATGGGAAGAAAACTACTCCTACCCCATATTTTCCAAAATCAGGTAGTTCAAAGCCAATTTGATGACATTTTTGTTTTAAGAATTGATGAGGGACTTGCGTCAAAATACCTGCCCCGTCGCCAGTATTTGGCTCACAACCGCAAGCACCTCGATGTTCCATATTTTTGAGCATGCTTAAGGCGTCCTCTATTAGTTGATGTGTTTTATTTCCGTTCAAATTAGCGATCAAACCTGTGCCACAAGAATCTTTTTCTAATTCAGGTGTGTAAAGGCTTTTATTGATTTGCCCCATATGCCATTACTATTTATTTAGGTAGATTAGAAGATCTAGACCAGCATGTCACTACAAAAGACAAAGCATTTGCTTGTTTAGCTAAAGAAGGTCTAGATGAAATTATTTAACAAAATGGAAGAAATTGGTTAGAGCTTATTGAAAAAGATAGTAAAAACAAATTTAATGTAGTTGACAAGATAATCAAAGAATAAAATCATTAAAAAAACAACATTATCATTAAAAAATCCTTAATAATTACGACATCAAACTACAATTACCTGCAAAATAGAGAGAAAAATTTAACAAATACTCAAATCTATTATTTTTAATTTTATTCTGCATTTATTTCTTAAACAAAAAAATAAATTTACAAAAACTAAATATACAGAATTTTATTTCTATCAATAAACCAGAGTGGTATTCAGAACGAGGAAAAAATTCATACGACTTATAATCGATTTTTTAGGTGGTCTAAGGCTTTATTCAATACAGGTACTTTTTGCTGTAATCCATGGATAAGTTCATTTGTAAATTGTTTAATTTGGTCATTTTGCAGGGCTCCTTCCTTGATTCCTTGTTCTAGTTTCCTAGCGAAGATTTCTAGGCTTGGAAGTCCCATAATAAGAAGGTTTGGCTTAATTCGATGAGCTGTTTTAGCCAATTGGGTATAGTTTTTTTGCAGGACAAAAGATGATAATTCGTCAATATTCTTTGGTGCTTCTCCAATGAAAGTTTCGATCATATCTGCCATAAACTCCTCATCACCTCCACTAATTTCATAGAGGTATGAAAGATCATGATCATGCTTGATATTTGTTTCATTGGGTGAAGAAATTTCCATTTGCTCAACTGAAGTTATCTCCACCTTTGCGTCCTTGAATCTATCTAGGTGTTTTAGTATAGTTTTCTTTAATTCTTGAGGAGCAAAAGGTTTGACCATAAAGTCATTCATCCCAGCTTCAAACACCTTCTTTTTTTCGTCCATTAAAGCAGCTGCAGTCAAAGCAATGATCGGTGTTTTTTGATTTTTACTCGATTCTAATTTTCTTATTTTATTAGTTGCCTCTACTCCGTCCATTTCCGGCATATGAATATCCATAAGGATGACATCGTATTTTTTTTGTTTAGCTAGCTGAACCCCTTCTAGGCCATTATTTGCAATTTCAAAACGACAATTCCACTTGGAGAGTATACGTTTGATTAAACGTTGGTTCATATCATTGTCTTCCACCACTAAAATCGATGTTCCATTGATCTGCTTTTTGTGCTCTATACTTTTCTCTCTACCATTCAGAGTCGTTTCTTCTTTGGAGTATGGAGCAATAGTAAAAGGTAGATAAATAAAGAAAGTAGTCCCAATATTAGGTTTGCTGCTTACTTCAATTCTTCCTCCTTGAATTTCTACGAGTTGTTTTACAATAGATAAGCCAAGGCCAGTTCCTCCATACTTTCTAGAGATTTCAAGGTTTGCCTGTTTAAAGTTTTCAAAGATGAAATCTATTTTGCTAGGTTCAATACCAATACCGGTATCAAAGACACTAAAGCAAAGCCAAGCATCATTTTGCTCATTTTCTACTTTCTCTGCCCTAACTCCGATATGGCCTTTGTGGGTAAATTTTGCAGAATTACCCAATAGATTTGATAAAATTTGGTTTAAGCGTATAGAGTCTCCGATGAGTTGTTGAGGAACGTTAGGATCTATTTCAAAAATCACATTAACGTCCTTTTTAGTCAACTTTAGTTGAAAAGTTTGTTGTAACATTTGAAGCTGCTCTTTCAAGTCAAACACGCTAGACTCAAAAACGATTTCTCCCGCTTCTATTTTTGAAAGATCTAAGATATTGTTAATCAAACCCAAGAGGTGATTTGCCGAAAATTGGAGGGAATCTAGATATTCTTTTTGATCCCGATCTAAAGGTGTTTCACCTAGCAGGTGGGTCATCCCTATAACTGCATTCATTGGGGTTCGAATTTCATGGCTCATATTCGCCAAGAATTGTTGTTCGGCCAATCTCGCTTGCTCTGCCTCTCTCTTAGCTTTTCTAAGTGCCAACTCCGCCTGTTTACGAGTGGTAATATCCCGAACCATATCACGTGAGCCCACAAACTTACCATCTTCATAAATAGCAGTAGAGTTGACTTGTACATATTTTATGTCTCCATCTCTAGTAATTATACGGCCTTCATAATCACTATAATATCCCTTTTCTGCTAATTGTTTAAAATATTGCTCAGAACGATCTGCATCTTCAGGATGGATAAATTCTTTCAAGAACAATTGTTCTTTATCTCCCTCTTTGATTCCTAACAATTGACGGCCTGCTCGATTAGATTGTGTGATGCGCCCCTTATCATTGATCGTTAGGAGGACGTCATATATATTTTCAAATAGGTCAAAATAGCGATGATTACTTGCCCTCAGTTTTTTTTCTACGAGTTGTCGCTCTTTAGTTTCAACTTGAAGCTTTTCAAAAGCGAAACAACCTGCTAAAGAAACTGCAAATTTGTTAACCACATTTTTTAACTGAGACAGTTCTAGGCTAGAAAAGGGTTTGGCAGAAGCAATTCTAAAAAGTTTCAAAAATCCAAATTTACCCAATCTAAAAATGGCATAGTTTCCTTTTGCTACATTCTTTTCCTGAATCACTAAAGAAAAAGATGGTTCTTTATTTACGATGATAAAATCTTGATTTCCCAATATTCGAAAAAAGGGATGATCACTTTTCATGACTTGCTCGTTCATTCTAGAGGAAGGCGTACCATAAAGCAGTTGGAAGGTAGTACTTTCAACCTGATCAAGGCTGGAAGAGCCTTCCTTTACCCAAACAGAGGCTAACGACAAGCCTTTTCGCCTTGTAAGTACATCAAGGAATTGTTGGCAATTTTCTCGTGCCTCCAATGAATTTCCCACTGCTAATGATAATTCATAGAGTACAGAGATTTCTTGGATAATTCGATTTTTGTTGAGCATGACTTAAATATCTCTATAAAGGGTGCCAATCACAATAGTTTTATTAAAAAATTCAAGGGTTCCTTCGCCGTAAGATGAAATTTCTCCTAAGCTAAGTATTCCTTGAGGAGTTACTTCTGAGCGAGTAGATTTTACACGGTGATTTACAACTTCTAGTTCTTTTGAGAAAGTATCTTCTAAGAATAAAGTCCTAGATATACAGTCAACGACTAAAGTATGGCGCAATCGCTCTGAGTCATCTTTAAGATCTATGGTGGATTCTACAGCAATCTCTGCTGATTCGATTAGCTTTTCAGCATCCCCTTTTAAAACATTAAGAACCGTATTCTCTGGGATATCCCCCACACAAATAAGCTCGCCTCTTTCATTAACAGCAATTGGATCACGAACCACATCCTCCTTGCCTTCTTGATACATGCCAAAGGGGTATCCCTTTGCAATGCCAAAGAAATTCTCTGCGTTTAAGCTTATCGCTTGGTTTTCATCCAGTCCAATATTTGCATCCTCCTCGACAATATTTTTGTACACTTCAAATGCGGCTTGCCAATTCAGCTCAATAACCTTATTTCCATCCGTTTTTGTTGCAACAATGGGGCCTTCTAGCTGTTGCCAACCATGTTTAACCCCTAACTTAACATCATATTTTAAGAGACATACGATGGCAGCATCTTGATAAACGCCCTCTGGACAAATCAGGCAAGGTTGCTGTACAAGAGATAACGAACCTGCTCCTCCGCCAATAAAGTTAACAGCATTACCTAGTTCATGGAATAAGCCCATAAGACAAGAAGATATATTCTTTGTTAATCCATCCACTAGAGTAAAAGCAGTTGGTTTAATGTCTGATGACTCAGCTAAAGGGAGAAGAGAAGGGATGTCTATCTTTTCGCGTTCAAGTCCTTTTATCAAGGAAGGTGCTTGAATAGCTTTAAACTTTTTAATGATACAACCACTTTCATAATTGTTCCCACCATGAATAATACCAGGGAAGATACCTCCAAAAAATGATATATTGGCTTGGTTGAGAGTCTCAATTAAATCGGTGTAGTTTACTTCGCTTTTTTCCCCAAATAGAAGAAGAATTACATCTCCTTCAATAGGTTCCATAGCTTTAATTGCTTCCAAAATAGAAGCAATGTTAATATTTTTTTGTAGCATATTCTAAATGTTTGTTCTTCAGATTAAAATGCCGATGAAAGTTCGATTAATTGATGGCGCAATTCAATCAATTCTTTTAAGCGTCTAATCACATTAATTAATCGATACTTAGTCGATACATCTTTGGTGATGACATCGTAGGCTCCCAGGCCTAACAGTTCATAGATTGTAGACGTATCAGTTTGTCCTGATAACACAACAACTTCGGCATCCAGATCCTGACTTTTAATCGAGCTAAGTAGGGTCGTACCATCCATATCTGGAAGGCTATAATCCATACTAATGATGTCAGGTCTTTCACCCAATGCATCCAAGCAATCTTTCCCGCTACTAAACAGATAAAGCTTTGATGATTTATCTGGTTCTAGAATATGAGTAAGCATTTTTTGATACATTCGATCGTCTTCAACTATGAAGATTTTAAAAGTATTTTTCATAGATTACTTTTAACAATAGCCAAATGTATACAACAAGGAGAGTTTCTAGATTGAAATCAATATAATAAGTAAGTGTGTGGTTAATATTAAAACGGTCAGAAATAAAATAAACTACCTAATTGAGTGATATACAAATATACAATTTTTCTTCATAAAATCCACTCATAGTTCGTCTGGAATAAATTAAAAGGTCATGTTTAGTCACCAATTAGCTAATATTTTATTCAGAGAATAATCATCTAAGTAGTTAGGCTAGAAGCTGTCTGCCTCTGGCTGAATTTTATTATACCAATTTCAGCCAGAGGCAGACAGCTTCTAGCGTCCCTTCAAAAATCATGCGTAACTTTCCTATTGTCAGGTTTTTATAATTTTTTAGCTGACAATTTTATTGCACAAGTAATTTTGTGTAAGCACTAATTTGACAAACTTTTGGTTATGCCTGTAAGCCCTAGCTTTGGCTCTAGCCATCAGCCTATTGGTAATAAACTCATTATCGATAATCAATGAGCTAAACAATAAACACCCAAACCATCACCAATAATAAAAACATGCATTTTGATTGAGTGAACAAATTAAATCTCGATTTTAAGAATCTCTGAATACAGGTTGGATTCTTGCATTTTATTTCGTATTTTTATACCAGCTTTCAAAACATAAGTATCAGACTATCTGATACGTACAAATTAAGTCTTCACACAATATTAATCTTTAATTTTCATATATTAAAGATTAAAATGTTTTTGGCACTCCTTTTGGATCAGGCAACCCATTTGTGAGCGCAGCATATTTTTATTTAGTAATATTTTTTTCTACCCTAAAAAACTGAATACTTCCCACGCACAGCTAGGACTCCCTTCTAGCTGTACTAAGACTTTTGAGGCACTACATTTAAACATGCTTTATTTCGCACTTTTTGGATAGATTGAAAAATGATAAACATGAAAGGCTTAACCACTTTTGTAAACCTCTTATTGTTCCCACTGTTGGGGATGACTCAAACGCTAGAAACAGGAATTACTCTAGGTACAACGTATTATATGGGTGATCTTAACGCTGCTCCTACTTCTACGGTAGGCTTTCATCCAGCGCTTGGCGCACAAATAAGATATCAACATAATCCTAACATAGCATTGCAATTTAAGATACTCAGAGGAAAAATCTCTGGTGACGATCAAAATTTTGCTAATAGGCGAACTTGGGATCCTAACCTTAGCTTTGAATCCAATGTAACGGAGTTTAGTATTCTAGGCGAATACCATCCTTTTAATCGCAGTAGATTATACCTTTATGATATTAATGGAAAGAGGTTGTCATTGGCGGAAGCAAAAAAAAATAGAAAGGTTTTTGACGAAGAAGGTACGCCTCTTATCTACAAAAATGGGTATTTCATTACTTATGAAGGTAATGGGAGTAAACTAGTGTACGATCAATTTGGAAATCTAAGTATTTATAATAAAAGTGGTATAATCATGAACCGAAGATTTAAGCCACTATGGTCGCCTTATGTATTTTCTGGTTTAGGTCTTAGTTTTTCTGACCCTAAAGTAAAAGGCTTACCAAGTAATCCAGATGAAATCAAAGAGGGAGATTATAATAAAGCACACTTTACCATTCCATTCGGATTTGGTTTGAGATATGAGTTTCATCAAGACTGGTCAGTGGCTGCTGAAGGTGGCATACGTGCACCATTCACGGATTATCTAGACGGGATCAGCGAAACACGTAATCCTGATAAAGGTGACTGGTACATGAGCTTTGGATTGACTATTAATTATAAAATAGGTAATAAAAAACCACCTGTGGTCAATGAATTAGACCAAGATGAAGATGGTATTTCAGATGATTACGATAGATGTCCTACTATACCGGGTTCGATCAATCTTTTTGGTTGCCCCGATAAAGACAACGATGGTGTAGCAGACAGCGATGATCTTTGCCCCGAGCTTTCAGGAATTGCTGAATTTGGCGGATGTCCTGATTCAGATGGTGATAAGGTTAGTGACGATATAGACAAATGTCCAAATACTTCAGGCAGCCCTTTGAATAAAGGTTGTCCGCTTATCCAATCCGAAGAATTAGAAGTATTAGAGGTAGCGAGTAGAACCGTTTCTTTTGAAAAAGGAAATGCTAAGCTCAAAAGGACTTCTTTTTATATTTTGGAACAACTGTCAAATATTTTATACAATTATCCCAATTACAGACTCCAAATTGAGGGTCATGCGTTTGGGCTTTCAAGCGAATCCTTAAATAAAGTCCTTTCAGAAGACAGGGCTGTTTCGTGCAAAACCTTCCTTATCCAGCAAGGCATCGCAGCCGACCGAATCGCTGTAAGTGCTTATGGAGCATCTAAACCATTGACAAAGACAGAAAAAAGTAGAGGAAGAACTAAAAATTCAAGAATTGAATTTAGGGTGATGTTAAAAAATAAATAGCTCAGTATTGATTTTTGCCCATGAAAATCCATTTGCTTGAATTGTAAGCAATACTGCATTACGAGGAAAGTACATCAAAAATTAGAAACCTTTGCTATTTATTTTTTATTCTTGTCGTTGATTTGATTGATTTAAATAGGTGAATATACTTTGAGAACTTAAAGGCCATGAAAAATATTTCTACGGTAATACTTATTGTTTTGATTAACGTTGGTCTGAATACCACTTTGTTTAGCCAAACTGCTGACTCTATATATCAGTTAGTTCAATCTATAAGTACACCTAATGAAAAAATTGACTCTAGTCTTTCTGGGGCACAAAAATTACTATTCCTCAATAAGGATACGGCTATGCTTATGGCTCAAGAGGCCCTCCAACTGGCAAAAAAAATCGAGGCTCCTTTTCAAATTGCTCGTGCAGAAAATATGATCGGAGAAGTATTCTTTTTTAGAGATTTATATGATTCTGCTCTGGATTGGAAACATAAAGCAAGAGAAAGACTGCAATCCATTGACTCTTTAGAATGGGAAGCTATACTACTAGGA
This sequence comes from Saprospiraceae bacterium, assembly GCA_022448955.1. Classification (GTDB taxonomy): domain Bacteria; phylum Bacteroidota; class Bacteroidia; order Chitinophagales; family Saprospiraceae; genus JALEHC01. The sequence continues at coordinate 27,666 of JAKVCU010000088.1, read as the reverse complement.
AGTATCGGGCATATCAACACTTATAAAGGTGATTACAATCAATCTTTATTGTACATCAACAAGGCCATTAATATTTTCCAAGAAATTGGCAATGAGGTGCGTTATGCCCAGACGAATGTCATTTTAGGTTATGCCTTGAGATTATTAAAGGAGTATGGTGATGCAGAAAATGCTTACAAAGAAGCTTTAGAAGTTTTTAGAAAAGATAGTATTAATAACGTTACTGCCTATTATCAGACGGTTTATTATCTCGGCGAAGTATATGTCGAGTCAGAACGTGCTGAAGAAGCTATTCCTTTACTAGTAGACTATACCACCTACAACAAGTCGCTCAAAGAGAATATCAATGTTTATATGGATTTTGTGAGCGAAGCCACCCTAGGAACAGCACTAGTGAAATCTGAGAGATACAATGACGGCATACAACTATGTTCGGAAGCTTTAAAAGTTAGTAAACCACTAGAAGAATTGGCAGGCTCCGTAGATTGCCATCTTTGTATCGCTGAAGGCCTTTTGCAAAAAAATGATTTGGATTCGGCAGAAAGTAACGCCTTATCCGCTTATATCATTGCAGATAGCATCAACTCGATTGAAAGAAAGACAAAATCTAGTTTACTTCTATCTCAAGTGTATGAAAAAAAAGGTGACTATGAGGTTAGCTTGAAATATCTTAAGAACTTCCAATTACTGAATGATTCTTTGTTCAGCAAAACAAAAAGTCAACAATTTGCTCGTCTTAGAGCTGAATCAGAAATTGCTAGTCAGGAAAGAGAAAATCGTCTGCTTCAAGCAAGGCTTGAAAATGCAGATCTTCGCGCTGCCCTACTAGCTGGAAGCATTATTGTAATTCTGACATTGCTAATTATTTTTTACAGAAACTATCGTTCAAAATTAAGCTATAGTAAAGAGCTAGAGGAAAAGGTAAACGAACGTACCTTTGAACTCAACGACTCTAACCAGAATTTAACAAATGCGAATGAGCAACTGCATCGCCTAAATATTGATCTGCAACAACTTAATATGGAGCTGCAGCAGTTTGCTTATGTTACTTCACATGATTTAAAACAACCTATCAAAAATATCTTAGGTTTTTCAGATATGATTCAGCGAAAGCTGGAAAATAAAGATGAACTTGGTATTACTAATTATGTTCAGTATATCGCTAAAGGGGCAAAAAGAATGGGTAGCCTCGTGGAAGCGGTAACTAATTATACGACTGTAAATAAATCAGGAAACCAATCAAAAATCGATTTGAATGAAGTCTTGGATGAAGTAACAGATATTCTTCATAATCAAATTCAGGAAAAAGATGCACGTGTACAATATGGTGGACTACCAACCATCTTTGGTATAGAGGACAATATCATTCTAGTGTTCAAGAATTTAGTTGAAAATGGCATTAAATATAATGACAGTGAGCCTCCACTAGTAAAGATTGGCTATGAAGAACTCGCTAACTTTCATCGTTTCACGGTGACAGACAATGGAATAGGTGTGGATAAAAAGTATGAAGAATATATTTTCGAGTTATTCCGTCGTCTCCATCCCAAAACTTCAGAAGGTACCGGTCTAGGATTAGCCATTACTAAGAAGATTATCCATGGAATGGGTGGTACTATTGGCCTTGAAAGTAATAACTCTGATGAAGGTTCTATCTTTTATTTTACCTTGCCTAAGTAAAATCATTCTGTACTTTAGTATAGTATTTTAAGCTATTATATTTGGCTAATTGCTATTTTCCTGTACCATAGGAAAAAAGCTCTAATAGATACAAAACCTAAAAGCAGATCACTTAGTGACAGTAGTGAAAGCTTTTGGAATATTTTTTAGCATAAGGAAGATAACTGGTTCTAGTCTCTCAAAAATTCTAGTTCATCCTCTTCTGTTAGGCGGACCATGACAGAAGGTTTACCTATAATTTTTTCATGCTGTCGGTGGCGAGTCACAAAATCAACACCTTGGATAATTTCTGAACTCACTGCACCAAAATTGGCAGGATAATCCTTACAACCCACACAGGCATAGGATGCCACTAAGGGTTTGCCAAAGGCAGCAATTAATTTTCGACAATAGTCATCTTGGACCACTCTAAATGCAACGGATAAGTCATTTTCCTTTATACTTTCTGGAAGATGCTTAACCTGATCAAAAATAATAGTCAGTGGACGGAGATGATAAACTAATAGTGTTTCGATACGTGGATGGAGGTGCTTTACATAATTACGGAGCATTTCTACTGAGTCAACCAAGACTTCCAGCTTAGTGGCTTGTTCTGGTCGCTTTAATTGAAGTAAGTTTTCAATAGCTTTTGCATTAGTTGCATCGCAACCGATACTCCAAATGGTGTCAGTAGGATGGAGCATCAAACCTCCTTGTGTTAAAACAGCTAGGGCTCCTTCGAGATTGTAGTTCTGAACCATAAACGTCCTTTCTTTTACTGAGGTCGTCATTAACATGGGGATAAAGTTTTTAATTTAATGCTTCAGCGAGTTTTAACGCAGCCTCACTGATGATAGTAATGTTCAGTTTTTAGGATTACAAACTCTATGGTTGATGTTGCACGAATGCCGTGTTTTTGTCTTTGAAGTTGCCATTCTCATAAATATTCTTCTGTAAAAATCATTGTTCTTAGAACAATAATTATATTGAATCAATATTCACTCTTAATCTAGTGTTTTGGTATTTGGCAAAACCGCATTTACGATTTAGCATAAATCAACCCTTTTCCATTTGTACAATAAGTGATGTTTAATACTAATTTGAGGAGTTAAAAGCTTAGATAAGCTACTATTAACCACACAAGGTATAATTCATTCGATACGGTGTAAAAGAGTAGGCCTCAATTGTCTATTTATTATTAATAGCAATAAAAGCCCTAATCATTAAATGTCCTAATTAAAATGTATTCGACATTTGCGGTAAACTGGATCAATTGAGTCTCCAAATTATTTACTTCTGGTAAAATTGAAGACCAAATTTTAATTCGGTAAACAAAAACGTTGCTTTCGGTTTTGTATCTATGTCAAAGAACTAAGCAAATAAGCATATTTGCCTATTTACAAACTAAAAAACAGGCTTCATATTGTTTGAATGCTTGAGAATTATAAAAAAACGTCCATCTTGAAACGACTATTTTACCTTTTCCTTATATTATCAGTACTTTCCTGCATTCCACATGCACTTTTCGCTCGTCATATTATTGGGGGGGAAATCACCTATGAATGCTTAGGGTATGTCAACAATGATCCCACTACCAATACAAGAATCTATCAGTTTTATATGTTTATTTATCGGGATTGCCTAGGAAATGGTGCTGATTTTGATTCTGCTAATTTTGGATCTACGGTGGGTACCGTTACAGTCTATCAAGGTAATAATGATATACCTCTATTTACTTTTGATTTATCCGCACCTCAAATCGTCTCTGTCGATCCAGATCCAGGGAATCCATGTGTTGTTGTTCCCCCAAATATCTGTGTGGAAGAGGGCGTATATACTTTTCCTTTATTAGAATTACCGGTCATTGATGAAAGTTATCATATTATTTATCAGCGTTGCTGTAGGAATGTCACCATCAGTAATATTTTAAACCCTGAAGATTCTGGTGCAACTTACTTTATGGAGTTAAGTCCTCAGGCACAGGCTGTTTGTAATAATAGTCCAACTTTTAATGGATTTCCTCCTATTGTGCTTTGCGCAAATGAGTCTTTCACCTTTGACCATGGTGCCACAGATCCAGATGGAGATCAATTAGTTTATGAGTTTTGTACACCTATTTTAGGTGGTGGCCCTAATGTTTTTGAACCTACTGCATTTTTTGGAGTAGCTCCAAATCCTGATGCGCCACCTTCGACATTCGAATCTGTAAACTTTGTAGTTCCTAATTTTGACTTTGAACACCCTTTGGGTATAGATTCTGATTTAAATTTAAATCCTAGTACGGGGCAGCTGAATGGTATTCCGGCAATAGGAGGGCAGTTTGTTGTGGGGATATGCGTATCTGAATACCGAAATGGTGAATTATTGAGTACAGTAAGGCGTGATTTTCAATTTAATGTCAATAATTGTGAAGTGCTTGTTCTTGCAGACATTGCAGAAGACGGGATTGTTAATGAGGCGGAGTTTGTCATCAATTCTTGTGGAGAGAATACCATAGATATGGTTAATCAATCTGTACAAGAAGCGAATATTCAAACTTATAAATGGGAGTTTTTTATGGATGGAATCAATCCTACTACTTTTACGGATTGGGAGCCGAGTATCACTTTCCCTGATTTTGGTCAATACTTTGGCCGACTTGTACTCAATCCAGGAGAGCAATGCGGTGATACTGCTATCATACGAGTTAACATTTTTCCAGAAATCCTAGCTAATTTTGATTTTGAATATGACACCTGCGTAGCAGGTCCGGTCGACTTTATCGATCAATCCATATCTCCTATACAAGGCATTACTAGTTGGACATGGGATTTTGGCGATGGGCTTGGCTCGTCTGGTGCAGCACCAGTACATTTGTTCCGAGAACCAGGAACTTATGATGTAAACCTAACGGTAGAAGATATAAACGGCTGTACGGATGAAGCAGGACTTAGCGTTGACTATTTTCCTGTTCCAAACCTTTTAATTGTTGCTCCTAACACTTTTGAAAATTGTGTACCAGGCTCTATACAGTTCGCTAATCTATCTGAGCCGATTAATAATGCTTATACAATCGATTGGGATTTTGGCGATGGTAACTTTTCGCAGCAAATTAGTCCCTCCCATGTTTATGAAACCCCTGGCACCTTTGATGTAAGCCTGAGTGTTACCTCACCTATTGGATGTGTTACAGATACAGTATTTGAAGAACTGATCTTAATTACCCCTGCTCCTATTGCAGATTTTAGTTTTTCTCCCACAGATTTAGACATCTTCAACTCAAGGGTTCAATTTAACGATCAATCTTTACTGGCGGATCGTTGGTTTTGGCGTTTTGGCGGTGTAGGTACATCAATTGATCCAAATCCAACGTTTACCTTTCAGGATACTGGGAGGCAAGAAATATTATTGGTGGTAGAAAATTTTAATGGTTGCCGAGATACCATCATTCAAGAATTAGATGTAAAACCAGTTATAACTTATCATTTACCCAACGCATTCACGCCCAATAACGATAGCAAAAATGATGAATTTAAAGGTGTAGGCTATTTGAATGGTATTCGAAATTTTGAAATGGGCGTATGGAATAGATGGGGCGAATTAATTTTTAATACGTCCAATCCTGAAGATGGTTGGAATGGCCAAAAAAATAATAGTGGTAAAAGAGCTCCCAATGGCGTGTATACTTATGTTATTAGATTTTTGGGGCCAAGGGGAAAAGCTTTTGAATTTAATGGCTTAATTACGCTTATCAGATAAGAAAGTACTGCACTAATTTTTTGATTTTAGAAAAAAGAATATCTTTAGGTAAGAGGTGGAATAAAGGTATACATACCTATACATTGGTTTTCCAACAATTATAATTGTGTACTATTTTCTCCATTTCAAAAGAGTGGAGTCTCTTCTAGGAGCTTTTTAAAAAGGAATATAAAAAATCTATTCTTTTAAGTAAGTTTGACAATTGTGATTTTCGTAAAAATCTAATTCTTCATATAAGAAGGCCGATGGATAAATCATTATTAAGTAGATGAGGTCAAATACACTAAAAATTAAGTGCTTAAAAGATACTAGTATGTTATTCATAAAAAGGGCCCACAAGCTGGTCAATCGCTTATTTATAGGATAATTTTGTCTCCATTTATGCTAATAAAAGGAAATTCGGTTGAATTCGAAATTTTACAATTGAATTTTCGTTTGAAATTCAGTAAATAGCCTAATGATAAAGTGGTTTACCCAATTAGATACATGCGTATTGTACTTTTGCGGTATGACTACGCCTCAGTTTGTATTTTTGAATCGTACCAAGACAATATGAATACTTTTAAGAGAAACACTACCTTACTCCTCTTCGGTTTGTTGCTTGGGTATACCCAAGTGAGTGCACGCCATATTATTGGTGGAGAAATCACCTATGAGTGTTTAGGAAACGATCAGTATGAGTTTACAATGCTTATTTACAGGGATTGTAATTGTACAGATTGTGCTTCGTTTGATCCTTTCGCAGCAGTGGCTGTATTTAATTGTGATGTGGATGGCGATTGTACCTCCTTTGGTCAGTATGACTATTTCGCCAGAATTGATGCAGAGCTGCTTGAAATTAACAATGTACAAGCTCCAGATTATCCATGCTTGATTCCACCGAATGTATGTGTAGAAGAAGGTTTATATCGCTTTACCCTAAACCTACCAAACTCTCCAAGGAGCTATCATGTTTCGTATCAAAGATGTTGTAGGAATGTAACGATCAATAATATTGTAAACCCGGAATCATCGGGGGCTACCTATACGGTAGAGGTAACGCCGGAAGCACAGGATCTGTGCAATAGTAGCCCTGTTTTTAATGATTTTCCTCCCACTGTAATTTGTGGAGGTATTCCTCTTGTTTTTGATCACTCTGCAACTGATTCTGATGGAGATCAGTTGGTATATGAGTTTTGTGCCCCTTTATTAGGTGGTGGAAATATCTTGACGGAGCCAGGGGTATTCAATTGTGAAGGAGCTATTCCAACGCCTAGTTGTCCACCTCCTTATAACAACATAGCTTTTTTAGTTCCCAATTTTACTACGGGTACCCCAATGGGTGGTAATCCTGTTATCACTATCGATCCGAATACTGGAATCATTTCTGGGACTCCAACATTTTTGGGGCAATATGTAGTAGGCGTCTGTGTCAAAGAATACCGAAATGGCCAACTATTGAGTGAAGTTCGAAGAGATTTTCAGTTTAATGTGGCCAATTGTGATCCAACTGTTGTTGCAGAAATTGATGCAGATGAAATTATAGGCCAGCAAGAATTTGTTGTGAATGCTTGTGGGAATAATACAGTTACCTTTGATAATACTAGTTTTCAACAATCTTTTATTGACGAATTTGAATGGTCTTTTGATATCAACGGAGATACCGTGACTTCTAATGAGTGGGATGCAACTATTTCCTTCCCTGGTGAAGGGACCTACGAAGGGCAATTGGTACTAAACCCAGGGACAAATTGTGGAGATACTGCTCTGATTTTTGTCAATGTCTTCCCGGCAGTAAACGCTGATTTTAGTTATGTATATGATACTTGTGTGGCAGGTCCAGTAGCCTTCACGGATTTATCGAGCACTGGTAGCTGTTGTTTAACAGATTGGTCTTGGGATTTTGGAGATGGCAATAGTACTACTTTGCGAAATCCGGAGCATGTTTATACGATACCAGGTGATATTCCAGTTACCTTAACCGTTAGAGATACCAATAATTGTTTTGATTCAGAAACTCAAATTATCGAGTACTTTCCAGTACCTGCATTAATTGTTATTGCTCCAAGTACCTTTGTGGGATGTATACCAGAGGATATCTTCTTTAACAATCTCTCCTTTCCTATTGATTCCACTTATGATATTCTCTGGGATTTTGGGGATGGGGATTTTGGTACAGCGATTAGTCCTATACATACCTACGATGAGGCCGGAACTTTTACGGTAAGTGTATCCATTACTTCACCGATCGGTTGCGAGACAGATACTGTTTTTAATAGTTTGATAACGATGCTGCCCTCGCCTGCAGCAGGATTTAGCTATATGCCAGATAGGCCTAGCAACATACGACCAGAAGTGGTATTTACCGATGAATCTTTTGATGCATCCACTTGGTTCTGGGACTTTGATACTGGCGCCACTTCTACTTTAGCTAGCCCTACTTATATTTTTCCTGACACAGGTGTTTATGAGGTTGCACAAATTGTAACCCATCCAAGTGGTTGCCAAGATACCCTTATCCAAATCATTGATGTAAAACCAGAGGTAAGATACAACTTGCCTAATGCCTTTACGCCTAATAATGATTCAACCAATGATGTATTCAAAGGTGTAGGTATAATGACAGGAGCCACCAACTTTAGAATGACGATCTGGAATCGTTGGGGCGAATTGGTTTTTGAGACCAATAACCCAGATGAGGGTTGGAATGGCCTAAAAAATAATACTGGTAAGCCCTCCCCCAATGGGGTATATCCTGTTGTTGTCACATTCACAGGTCCTAGAGGGCGGCAATTTGAGTACAAAGGAGTGGCGAGCTTGATCAGATAATTTATAGTAAATATTACTAGGAGTAGTAAATAAAATTATTTACCTTTGCACGGCTATTTAAAAAAGTAAAGAACAATAAAGCTGGAACGATGGATCCAATAAAGTTTGTACAGGAGCAGATGCTAGAGGAGCTTGAGGCAAAATTAGCTCAAGAAGCCGAAGAAAAGAAAAAGGATAAACCGATGACAAAGGCGGATTATCCAGATTTCCGCCCTGGAGATAATGTAGCGGTTAGTTACCGTATCGTGGAAGGTAGCAAGGAGCGTATTCAGGTTTTCCGTGGAGACGTTATCCAAATTAAAGGCCATGGCTTAAACAAGACCTTCACTGTTCGTAAGATTTCTAACGGAGTTGGTGTGGAACGTATTTTTCCATTTACTTCTCCAAATATCAACGACATTAAAGTGTTAAAGCGTGGTAAAGTACGTAGAGCTAAGCTTTATTACTTACGTGATCTTGTTGGTAAAAAAGCACGTATCAAAGAGCGCAAATTCCTTGGAAAGAAAAAGTAATTTCTTTCTAACGACTAATCATACAAAAAGCATGATACCCTTGGCATCATGCTTTTTTTGTGGATATATCAATATAGTACACGATTACTAGGGAACGTGCACTAATTCTCTATTAAAAATTGTTCAATTAATTCGTAGTACTCTTCCTTGGCACCATTTATCAGTTTATGGCCTACGCCTCTAATAATTGCTAAACTTGAGTTACTAAATAGGTCCAAATATTCTTTAGTGAACCCCCATTTTTGATTATCACATTGACCCCTCAATATTAAAATAGGAATATCCAACTTTTTTAGTTGCCTCCTTTTGTCATCAACTTCTTGAAAGCTCTTAAGAGTCATGATATGGCTATAATATCCTAGACCTCCTTCAAGTTTGTGATGTGGTGTCCCATTACAGGTAGTTGATTTCACCAATTCTTGGTTAAGAATAGCAAAGAAATGATCCACTTCTTGATCCCCTGCTAATTTAGTCTTAAAAAAGTAGGCCCACTTTAAAATAAGTCTACTTCTCCAAGTATCAACTTTTTCATTGCCTTGCTTATTTGTAAATTCTGGTTCGATTAAAGACAAAGTATCAGGAGGCTTAATGGTCTTCATCTTTTTATTAATTGGCAAAATTGGCCCCGGACCTGTCAGGATAATTTTCTCCACCTTTTGACTAAAATCTTGCAGGTAATTTATTGCTAAACATGCACCCCAAGATTGTGCGATTAGAATGACTTGTTCAGATTTCGTTTTCGCAATAATCTCATTTAAATCCTCTTGGTGTCTTTTTACAGTGTATTCACTAATATCTTCCAATCGATTAGAATATCCACTACCTACCTGATCATAAAAATATAGATCGTATCCCAGGCTTGCTAGTGGTTTTAATGTTTCTATAACATCATCTTTAATCCTGCCACCTGGACCTCCATGTAAATAGATGATTGGATTTTTCTTTTGTAGAGATTTGGCTTCAATTTTAAAATACCCAATTTTTGAACCCGTGTTTAATTGCCAGTATTGAGTGTTCTCTCTTTTTGTTGGTGGTTCAACCTTATAGTTTACGGGTATTAAAATAATCAGACCTAAAAGCAGAAATCCTAAGAGAATTAAACTAGTCCATATCTTCAATATTTTTGTTATCATTTAAAGCCCTTTTCTCTTTGATAATAGATTTTTTCTTTGCTTAACGCATAAAGTCAAATTTATATTCTACTCTTCTAGCTTTGATACCTGATTAGGCTAGAACCCGTCAGCCTTTGGCTGAAATTCAGCCAAAGGCTGACGGGTTTTAACGCCCCTTCAAAAATCATGCGTACCTTTCATATCATCCGTTTCCTATGATTTTCGAAGGAACAATTTTATTATACAAGCATTTTTGACTAGCCGCTTTAGCTTTTTTTTTAGGAGACTGAATATTCTTTTTTCTGTTTGAACTATGTCCACCATAGTAATAAGATAAATAGCTGATATTATCAGAGTTAGTTTCATCATATGTAGTAATTAAACGAGTCTAATTTAGCGAAAGCTAAAATAAGACTGCCTACAAAAAGAAAAGGCTTCCTCCACAAAGTGAAGAAAGCCTCATCATTAATTTATCTATATAATTCGACTAATCTTGTAACTTGATAAAGTTTTTACTTTCAATCAAATGTTCACTTACCAAGCGAATAAAATTCATTCCAGAAGGAACCTCCGTAATGTCAAGTTCGAATTGATTCGCACCTTGTTGAATAATTACATTCTGTGTAGCGATCACCTGGCCACTTAAACCTAATATTTGTAGACTAGCAGTGGTTTGTATGTCTTGCTCAATTTCAAATTTCACCATTAATGTATTAATCGCAGGATTTGGTACAATATTTAATGCGATATCCATTGGCGTTGATTGTTCGAACGTTTCTGGCATAGCATTTTGTTCAGCAGGTGCCCCAGCTTCTACTTTAGTGATCGAAATAAAGTTGTCGGATAAATCAAAGCATCCATCAGTTAAATCTATTTCTGCGGCATTATCACCTGGGAATGCAATTAAGTTACCTGTATAAGAGAGGCCCCATACACGGCAAACTCCTTCTATCAATCCTTCGAAATCTTGCGTATCACCATCAGGGAAACCAATAAT
>JAKVCU010000088.1:0-16830 GCA_022448955.1 Saprospiraceae bacterium | reverse complement strand
TTTCGTCTGTAATGATATATGCATATTGTGATAAAGAAGCTCCTTGATTAGTAAAAGTAATTTCATCAGATATGCCATCTCCTACCTCTATCGTGACTTCTGTCAGTCCATCAGATGTAGAAACAGTTCCACCTTCTGGCATTTCACGAATCAAAGTGATATAGTTGGTTGAAACAGCAGAGCATTCTGTCGATAGGGCATCAATACCTACTTCATCGCCAAATGATGCATTGAATACCCCTGTGAAAGAAACGCCATAGATCCGACAGATTCCAGGACCTGCCGCATCAAAGTTGATCACATTACCAATCACATTAGGTACGATGATATTACCTTCATTATCTGTAATTATATAAACGTAGTTGGTATCTGCACTAGTAGTGTTCAAGACTACTAAATCAGGAATGCCGTCCATTGGACATACATAAACAGTATCTAAACCTACTTCCGTACTAATCGTACCACCATCTACCTCTTCCCCTCTTGTCACTGTGACAAAGTTATTAGATAAAATATGACAGCTGGAAGCTAATGGTCCAACCGCAGCATCCATACCTGGCTCAGCTAGAAGATCTCCCGTATAATTTAACCCCCAAATACGGTACATTCCAAAATCGATATTTTCAAAATTAACCGCATCATTATTTACACTAATGATAATGTTGTTCATATCCGTCAAGAGATAAACATAAGCTGCTAAGGATGGACTGGTATTTGTCATTTCTAGATCATAGTCACCATTCTCGATACAAAATAGTAGTTCTGTATCTCCATCGACAGTGCTTACTGTCGATTCATCTGGTTGATCTCTGTAGATGGTTACAAAGTTATCAGAAAGTGCAAAACACTCATCTGAAAGCATTACTTCTGCGGCATTGGAGCCAATAGTAGCTGTAAAGTTTCCAGTATAAGAAACTCCCCATACCCTCAATTCTGTAAAGCCTGTATTTTCAAAGTTTTGTTCACCATCATCAATAAGACCAATAATTATATTATTAGGAGTGGTCAATAAGTAAGTATATTGCCCACCTGTACTACTCGTATTTGTGAATGTTACGATATCATCTACATCATCATCCGGACAAACAAACACTTCATTCAATCCATTTCCTTGTACTTCACCTCCATCTACTTCGATGATGGTAATTTCAATAAAGGTATCAGAAACTGCCCAACAATCCGTAGATATTGGGAATTCAAAGATGTTATCACCAGGGAAAGTGATTATTACACCAGTATAGGCTATACCATAAACTCTATAGATACCTGAGATTGGTAGCTCAAAGTCGAAGTTATTCTCATCAATCGTAGTCAACAAGAATCCATCCTGATCTGTGATAGCATAAGCATAAGGTGTTTGGGATTGGTTACTTACACCAAATTCAATAAGATTTGGTATGCCATCTCCTTTACAAACAGTAATTTCATTACCTTGTCCAAGACCTGTAATTTCGCCAGCATCAGGTTCTTCTTTAATGATAGTGATGAAGTTATCAGATAAATCAAAGCAATCATCAGATAAAGCAACCAGCGCGGCATTTTCACCAACTTGAGCGATTAAGTTACCCGTATAAGAAAGCCCCCAAATTCTGCAGGTTCCTGTAGGAACACCATCGAACTCCAGTTCGTCCTCTTGAGTAATTGATATGATAATATTTTGTTCATTTGTAACTACATAGACAAATGGTGTGAAAGCGATTCCTGTAGGGAAATAAGAAACAAAGTCTTCATTACCATCTCCAGGACAGATATTCTGAGATGTTTCTCCATTTTCCAATGAAATAGTTCCCCCTTCTGGCACTTCTCTAAATACAGTTACAAAATTATCTGATAAATCCGCACAATCATCTGAGAGGACAGCTGAGAAGATGTTATCTCCTGCAGCTATGGTTAAGTTCCCAGTATAAGCTATGCCAAAGATATTACAGGCACCGACACCAGCATTTTCAAAGTTTAACATATCCCCTTGTGCAACAATGTCAAGGACATTAAAATCACTATCTGTAATTACATAAACATAAGGACTAGAAGAAGTTCCTACGCTATCCATTACAATGATGTCATCCATTCCATCACCAGGACAAGTGAATACGATTAACTGTTCATCTACTGTAAATACTTCCCCAGCCTCTGGCACTTCTCTAACAACAGTGATAAAGTTATCTGATAAATCAAAACATTCAGAGCTCAAATCAACTTCAGCCGCATGATCTCCAATATTGGCGATAATATCACCACTAAAGGCCAATCCCCATACTCGACAGCTACCATTGGAGGCTTCATCGAAATCAAAACTATCCGCATCAGCAATACTCAAAATAACATTAGATTCATCCGTGATTACATATGCGTATGATGCCGAAGTAGTACCTGTACTATCAAATGCTATCACATCTGGGTTACCATCACCATTACAGACATAAACTGTAGTTTCGCCTGAAGGCGTTGCTACTGTACCGCCATCTACTTCATCTCTCTGAATTTCAATGAAGTTATCTGATAAGTCAAAACACTCATTTGATAGCGCGACTTCAGCCGCATGATCTCCAATTTGTGCTACTAAATCGCCTGTGTAAGAAAGGCCCCAAATCCGACAAACACCCGCAGATGCATCATCTAGCTCAATCACATTTTCTTCTGAAACGGCTAAAATAGTATTCTGATCATCTGTTACTACATAAATATAATTGGCATTAGCAGTCGATGTAGCATCAACTGTAAAGGTATCCGCGACACCATCATTTACACATGCAAAGCTGGTAGTAGCTCCTGTTGATAAAGCAACAGCCCCACCATCGACAAAAAGCCTTACTGCTTCTACAAAGTTGGCAGACAATTCGAAGCACTCATCTGTTAATGCTACATTAGCAGCATTGTCTCCAATTTCAGCGATAATATCTCCTGAATAAGAAAGGCCCCAAACGCGGCAGATTCCTTCTGTAGCGGCAGTTAAGTCAATTATATCTGAATCAGAGATACCTAAGATATTATTTTGATCATCTGTGATTACATAAGCATAGTCATTCGTAGATGTTGAAGTATTTACCATTGCGAAGGTATCTTGGTTATCATCACCTAGGCAGAGTGTGATTAACGATCCTCCCTCAGCTAAGGCAACGGAACCACCTTCCACATCATTTCGAGTAACGGTTACAAAGTTATCGGAAAGATCGAAGCAACCGCTTGCTAGGTCAATAGCCGCAGCATCATCTCCTACCTGCGCAATAACATCACCAGAATAAGAGAGGCCCCACACGCGGCATACTCCTGCTTCTGTGCCTTCAAAGTCTTGTGTGTCACCATCCAATACTGCTAGAATAATATTATCCTCGTCTGTAATTACAAATACATAATCTGAAGTTGAAGTGGTAAATCGATCAAAAGTCAACACATCGGGAATACCATCATTGACACAAATACCAATTGAAGCACCACCGTTTGATAATCCAACCCCACCACCATTTACATCACTCCTCTCAATAGTAATAAAATTGCTAGATAATGCATAGCAATCACTTGTTAGAGGTACTTCAGCAGCATTCTCACCCACTTGTGCAGTTACTACGCCAGTAAAGGAAAGTCCCCATATACGGCATCGGCCGACACCAGCACCTTCGAAATCAATCAAACCAAGATCATTAAAAGCAATAATATTATTTTGATCATCCGTAATAACATAGGTATAATTGAAAGTAAAGCCAATAGTAGCAGTTGTAACTACTGTAAATGGATCAGGAACACCGTCATTTACACAAGCAAAGGCAAAATCGGATCCATCTTCGAAACTCACTTCACCTCCATTTACTTCTTTGCGATTGATGGTTACAAAATTTTCGGATAGCTCAAAACAAAAAGAAGAAAGGTTAATTTCTGTAAGGTTAGCACCTGAGGGTATCGTTAGGTTACCAGATGCAGAAAGTCCCCACACCCGGCATATGCCTGAACCTGCACTTTCAAAATCAAATATTCCTGAATCATTGACGTTTAGAATGATATCATTTTCATCCGTAACAATAAATACATAAGCTTCCGTAGAAGAGGTCGTATTCACAAAAGTAAGTACATCTGGATTACCATCGTTTACACAAATATCAATACTAAAGTCGCCATTTTCTAAACTTATATTTCCTCCATCTACCTCTGAACGAATAATCGTTACAAAGTTACTGGAAAGTTCGAAGCACTCATCTGATAATGCCACCTCTGCTGCATTATCGCCAGTATCTGCAATCAGACTACCCGAATAAGACAATCCCCATACACGACAAATGCCGGGACCTGCACCATCAAAATCTATGACACCATCAGAATTTACCGCAAGAATGGTATTATTTTCATCTGTAATAACATAGTGGTAGGTTTCAGCAGAAGTAGAAGTATTTACAAAAGTAAGCTCATCGGCATCATCATCACCTACACAAACTGCAATTTCCGTATCACCATCTTCTAAACTTATCATTGCGCCATCCACTTCTTTTCTTGAAATCTCTACAAAGTTACTTGACAACTCAAAGCACTCTGTAGATAAGACAGCGGTAGCGGCGTCATCCCCAGCTATGGCAAGCAGTGAACCAGAATACGAAAGTCCCCAAATACGGCATACTCCTGCATCAACGCCCTCAAAGTCAATCATGCCATCATTTGAAAAATCAAGAATGATATTGTTATCATCTGTAATTACATAAATAAATGCTTCACTGGAAGTAGATGTTGAGGTAATGGTAAATGGATCAGCAAACCCGTCATTGACACAAGCGAAAGCTGAAGTCGTACCATCCTCTAATGATACTTCACCTCCATCTACATCATTTCTGAGTACCGTCACAAAATTTTGCGAAAGCTCAAAACAATCATCACTCAATGCAATATTCGAAATATTATCCCCAGGCTGTGCGGTAAAGGTCCCTGTAAATGAAACACCATAAACATTTACAAATCCTCCCGGCAAAGCATTAAATTCAGCAGTATTGCTGTCTAATACTTGTATGATAGTTCCATTTTCATCTACGATAATGAAAGTGTAAGGAGCTGGGGATGAGGTCTGATTAAGGAAAGAAAGCACATCAGGTGCATTATCCGATGCACATATAATGATTTCTGTTTCATTGTTATCTAAGCTCACTGTACCACCATCTGGTACTGTCTTGATAATTTCAACAAAATTATCTGAGATATCAAAACATTCACTAGCAATTGGTACTTCTGCAAATAAATCTCCAACTTGAGTAGTTAGTACCCCACCATATGCAACACCATAAACTCTACAAATACCTTGTGGTAAATTGTTAAACTGGAAGGTATTATTGTTATCTAATATACCGACGATAGTATTATCTTCATAGGTAATGAAGTAAGCATATAAAGAATTGGAACTGGTAGTTGTAAAAGTAATTTCATCTAAATTATTATCACCTACGCAAACAAAGGCTGAGCTCTTGCCATCGATAGTAGATACGGTGCCACCGTCGGGGACAATATTCACAAAATCAATGAAGTTAGTGGATAAGGCTGAGCAGACGGATCCTAACTGAGCCTCCTCCAAATTTTGACCAACCTGACCAATTAACTGGCCGAGGAAAGTAAATCCCCAAACTCGAATATTACCTGGGCCAAATGGCTCCAAATCTATGGTGTTTGCTAGGGAAATCGCCAAAATCACATTATCAGAATCAGTCACGGCATAACCAAATGGCTGCGCAACGACGGTTGAGGAGAAAGTATACTCATTCGGTGTACCATCACCAACACAATTTATTGGCACTCCATTCGCTCCAACAAGCGAGATAACTGCCTCATCATTACAAGAACTTCCTGGAGTAATTTGGGAGAAGAGGACATTCGACAAAAGTCCAATACAAAAGATTAAGAGAAAAATAAATTTTTGTCTCATAGAGCCAGAGCATTTTATGCTTACGTAAATAAATATTTTAGCTATTGCTAGCATCCCGAAGGGGAGGAAAGATGCTCAATACATTGCAGAGTATCCCGGATTGGTTTACGAAAGAAACTCCTTTATGTTTCTAAAAGCTTTCGTTTTTAAAGAAATAAAATTATCGTACATCTAGGTTCTAAAACGATCAATAATTCTATTTTCTAGATCGTGCGGTTTTATGTATATGTAGCAACGAATTTATTATATTTTTTCATATAAAAAAACTCTCTTGATAATTTTTCTTTATACGAATAGGTAATAAAGTAAACTAAATCTAAATATTCACACTTTATTTCTGGCAAAAGGATAATAAAATGTTTAACTTAAACATTTTATCATTAATAAGCTTGAGCTATCATTAAGGGGTAGTTCTTGTCAATTTTACCCTTTTTTCGTTTTGGTATTAACCTTTAGGACCAACTAGGCTTTTGTTGGTATGCCCAATTTAATTTTTGGTTAAACTACCATTTGTAATTGTATGCAAGCTAAGTATTTATTCATCCTTCTTTGGGTATTTTTATTTTTTATTGCCCATCATTTCGTTTTTGGAGATCATACCCAAAACAGTGGCTTACCCGTGATGAATGATGCTATAAAAACAGATAATTCTATCCCTGTTGACTCTTTGGTCAAAGAAATCTTTGCAGAAGATTTGTGTGATAATATTTCAAATATTCAGGCTATTGGTTCTCTCGAAGGCATAGGTTATTTCAAGGATGGATCAACTAGTATAGGTATTCAGGATGGTATTATCCTTGCTACAGGAGATGTGGCCAATGCCCACCCCCCCAATAATGCGACGGACTTTAGTGGTGACTTTGATGATGGCAATGGAGATGTTGATCTCAGTACCATAGCTGCGAATACCATCTATGATGCTGTGGGTATTGAATTCGACTTCGAGCCACTAGATTCGTTTGTATCTTTTCGATACGTTTTTGCTTCAGAAGAATATTGTGAATTTGTAGGAAGTATATACAATGATGTATTTGGCTTTTTCATAAGTGGCCCTGGGATTAATGGTCCGTTCTTTAATAATGCTATCAACGTAGCGCTTATTCCCGGAACAGAAGATTTTGTAGCCATCAATTCTGTTAATCAGATCATCAATTCTCAATATTATATAGGTAATGAACTACAAGAAGATGCAAATCAATGCGAAATTGGTTTCAATTCCACACCTTATCTCAATCAAACACAATATGACGGTTTCACTAGGCAGCTAAATGCCATTTTAAAATTAATTCCTTGTGAGACCTATCATATTCGGTTGGTCGTTGCAGATGTGGGAGATAATTTTTATGACTCTGCAGTATTTCTAGAAGCAGGAAGTTTTAATATTGGGGGATCCGTAGAAGTGAAAGGTGTCGTACAAGATTCAGATGACGGCTTGTTACACGAAGGTTGTCCGAATGGTTATTTTGAGTTTAAACGCCAGAATTTAGCCACAACTGCTTTTCCTCTCAGCGTGGATTATAATATCACCGCAGCTAGCACGGCAACCTCTGCAGTTGATTATATCCCCCTTTCGGGAAATGTGACCCTACCAGCTGGATCTAATGTGGTAAAGGTTCCTGTTGAAACAATCTTAGACGGTATTGATGAACCAGTAGAAAGTATCATTTTAGAATTAGACATTCCTTGTTTTTGTTATGGTGATAGTGCAGTAATTAATATTGCTGACCCACTGGACTTTGAATTTGATCTTCCTAATCTTGCTTTATGTGAAAGCAGTACTGGTATCGCTATGCCGGTCATAGAAGGAGGGGTACCTCCTTTTTCTTATCAATGGAGCAATAACGCAATAGATGAATCTATTATTTTAACAGCGAACGATCCTAGCGAGTTTAGCTTGACCATTACGGATGCTTGTGGTAATGTGGCGGAAAATACTGCACAAATTCTAATAACAGATAGCCCCTCTGCACAGCTTTCGGGCAGTGCGACGATCTGTGAAGGGGAAACTGCTTTTTTAGAGGTACAATTTACAGGTCTTGCTCCATGGCAAATAGAATATAGCATTGGTGGGAATTCACCTATTTTAGTCGAAGCCATCATAGACAATCCTTATTTTTTGGCTGTATCTGAAGAAGGTACTTACACTCTTACAGCATTAGCAGATTTAGCATGTGATGGTGAATTTTCGGGCAGTGGTGAAGTTATTGTCAATCAGATAGAAACGGATATACAAGTCACGCCAGTAGCTTGTTATGATGGCAATAATGGTAGTATAGAGATAGAAGTCACAGAAGGGGTTCCTCCTTTTGAATATGATTGGAGCAACGGTATATCTGGCACAAATGTTATTGATGGATTAGCCGCTGGTGAATATGAATTGAGTATTACTGATGCTAGAAATTGTACAAAAGTAATAGAAATAGAACTACCCTCTCCTACACCCTTAGCCTTGCCCTCTGTCAACTGTGAAGATTTGCTCAATGGACAACTCAATATCGAGGCTAGAGGTGGGACTCCACCTTTCTTGTATAGTGTCAATGGTGGGCCATTTGAAAATGAAACTATTTTTCAAAGTCTAGAACCTGGAGAAAGCTATGACTTGATCGTAGAGGATGCTAATGGTTGTCAAACTGCATTTTCCTACATCATGCCTATGATCTATACTCAAGCAGCTAGCCTGCCAAGTGTTATTACTGCAAGTGTTGGCCAAGAAATCATACTTCAACCAAACCTTGAAATCCCAGCAGAGCTCATCGCAAATTTACGTTGGATTCCAGAAGGTACCCTAAGTTGTAATGATTGTCTAAACCCTAGTTTCCGTGCCACAGAAAACTTGGAGCTGACTTTAAGAATCTTTGATATTTTTGGCTGTAGCAGTCAAATAACGGTCCAGATCGTTGTTGATTTTAAAGCTGATATTTTCGTACCAACTGTCTTTTCACCTAATGGAGATGACACTAATGATCATTTTACCATTTTTACTAATCCTTTCCAGACAAACCAAATTATCTCACTACAAATATTTGACCGTTGGGGTGCCCTAATTTTTGAAACAAAGAATATCCCTTCCAACGAACCTGAACAGGGTTGGGATGGCCGATTCAATGGTCAAATGATGAATAATGGCGTTTATATTTATACTGCGGTT
Source organism: Saprospiraceae bacterium (assembly GCA_022448955.1). Taxonomy (GTDB): domain Bacteria; phylum Bacteroidota; class Bacteroidia; order Chitinophagales; family Saprospiraceae; genus JALEHC01. Next base: position 7,792 of record JAKVCU010000088.1, on the reverse strand, counting down.
CTAGGATTTCCTGATGGTAGCGAGCAAAGAGTTATGGGTGACATTACTCTTTTAAGATAGAATTTTCAGTTCTTTTCTTTAAGGCTTGATTCATCGTTTCAAAACCTTTCTGCGTAGCATCTTTAATCATACGCATAATGAGGCCCACTAAAATACCCCTAAAATTTTCGCCATGAATCAATTCAGTCTGATTCGCATCAATCGCTTTTAATTTGAAGTAATGCTCTCCATCCAATAAACCTTTAAAAATAAATTACCTTCCCAGCGTAAAACATTGTTCTCTTTAACTTCTAACAACACAGGTGTAAAAACCTGCGGTTTTTGTCCATCCAAAAGTATAGTATTTTTTAATCGAGTGCCTTCCACAGCCCTTCCTTCTGAATGTATAAAAGGATTCCATTCGCTGTAAGCTTCAAAGTTGGTCAATGCTTTCCATACTTCTTCTACAGCGGCGTTGATAATGATTTTGGTTTCAATATTTTGCACGTCTTTGTTTTTAGTAATTAGTATTCCGCAAAAAATTAACAAATACAAATATGCAGTTCATTCGATCTGGAGTACATAACATTTCATACCGAAGACTTGACATTTGATGCCAGTTCAACTATTTTCCGAGGTATTAAATTTTTTTTATGCAGTTTAGAGCACGATTTCTTGCTAATGTTATACAGTTTGCAGCACAGCAAGGTGCGAGCCCAAAGCAATTATTAGCCCTTACAGGAAAAAATAGGGCACAGCTCAATGACGAACTACTATACTTCGAAGCTGATATTTATAATAAAGTTGTAGAAGAAGCCTTACGGCAAACAACAGATCCCTTTTTAGGACTTCATCTAGGTCAGTATATGTCTCTTTCTGCTGCAGGACTCATTGTGCAAATCGTACAAAGTAGTAATACTATTGCTGAGGGATTGGAGCATATTATTGCATTTGCTAATCTTGGCTGCCAGGCTTTACCTTTCACACTTAAAAAGGGCAAAGAAGAATGGATACTTGAAATGACACCTAATGCATTGTGGTGCAAACAGTCAGAGCAGGTGGTTAGACATACCATTGACGGCACCGTAATATTTACAATTCGAGAAATTCAAAGCTTAAGTCATCAAAAATATTATCCTCTGCGCGTTCATTTTGGTTATGAAAAACCTCAAAAATTCTTAGCATACGAAGAAGCATTTCGATGCCCCGTTTCATTTGGCGGCGAAAGCACACCAATTGTTCTAAATGCAAAACACGTACAGGAAGCCGTAATCACAAGTGATTACAAGCTATTGAAGGTTTTAGTAAAATTTGCGGAAGCAAAACTAGAAAGTTTGCAAAAGCAGAAAGGATTTGGCCAAACGGTTAAAAACACCATCATCAACCTTATCCAACCTCAATTCCCTTCTATCAAACAAGTTGCCTTAAACCTCAATATGAGTGTTCGTAGCCTGCAACGTAAGCTCAAACAAGATGCATTAACTTATAAAGATGTTATGGATGAATTGAAGCAGCAATTTGCTTGTGATTATTTAAAAAATAAACATCTGATTATTAAAGAGATAGCTTTCTTACTTGATTATTCCGATGCCAGTTCCTTTACTCGCTCTTTCAAACGCTGGACAGGAACTAAGCCCGAAAAATATCGGTTACAAGTTCAAAATAGCTAAGCATATCTTCAAATTTTATTCAGAATGAAACCCAGCGATTTAAGCCTACCTGTCTGTAAAGGCAGGGTTTTGGCTAAGGCTTTGATTTTCAAACAGTAGAAAACTTAAACATGTTCATGAACCGCATTGACATATCCAATGCTTATGGCTTTAAATTGCAGGAATAAAATGGAAATTGTTTCTGGATGAAAGAACTTTAAAACTTATTCTTCCACATCATACTTTCTACAGGGCGTATAGTACGCTCGTTGTATTTGGCGTTTTGCTTTTTGTTGTAATAATTTTCAATTTCGCCTTCCACCATAAAATAGATCAACTGTCCAATGGGCATTCCTGCATATACCCTGACCGGATGGGTACAGGAAATTTCCAAGGTCCAAGTATTACAAAACCCAACATCTCCCTTACCAGCTGTAGCGTGAATATCTATACCTAAGCGTCCAACACTAGACTTTCCTTCTAAGAAAGGCACTGAATTGTGTGTTTCTGTATACTCTTCAGTAACACCTAAGTATAAGGTATTTGGATGTAGGACAAAACCACTTTCTGGAATTTCGAAGTGCTCAATTTCATTGTGCTTCCTAGCATCAAGGATATGATCTTTGTAGATCGCAATATGCTTCCCAAGGTGGACATCATAGGAATTGGTTCCAAGGCATACTCTTCGAAATGGTTCAATAACGATTTCACCAGCATCTATGCTTTCCAATATTTTTTTATCGCTTAAAATCATACCTCACTAGTTGTGTATAAAGGGATGCAAAGATATTACTTTTCTTATTTAAACTCTAATCTAAATCAGTCCGTATTTTGAGGTTTTACTTTGCTCTTAACTCTACTTTTCCTAGTATATGTTATATGTTAAAGTACCTTCCGTATTCTCTCAACTTTAAATGGAAGATCCAAGATATCCATTTGCTTATGATATGGTACATTTAAAATGACTAAATCGCGGCATAAATAGTTTCTCTAAAATAAGGATGAACCAAGTATACCTGCTTTCGTTGTAAGTGTATGAAAATATTATATCTATTTATCGCTTGTTTTATATTATCCACTCCAAGCATGTTATTTGATTTTGATTTAGACGTTAATACTAGCGCTTGGCGTATAGTTGATGACGTAGTTATGGGCGGGAGATCCAATGGTCAATTTGAGGTTACAAAAGAAGGTCATGGCTTTTTTCATGGATATGTTTCTTTAGAAAACAATGGTGGCTTTTCTTCTGTACGTTATCGCTTTAAAGAAAAGGAAATTAAAGGTTTCACGAAAGTGATCATCCGATTGAAAGGGGATGGCAATCGCTACCAATTTCGAGCAAAAACGAGCAGCTATGATCGCTATTCGTACATTCAGTATTTTGAAACCAATGGAGAATGGCAGACCATAGAAATTGCGTTGGAGGATATGTATCCCACTTTTCGTGGAAGGAAGCTGCGCATGCCGAATTTCCCTGGAGAAAAGCTAGGTGAGATTGCCTTTTTGATCGGCAATAAAGAAGAACAATCATTCCAGCTTAGCATTGATTATATTCAATTGCAATAAAAGATTGAAGGTGCTAACAAGTACTTTTTAACTTTTTTTTTCAGTTATACTATTTGCAGACCAAAGTCCTAAAATGGGTCCGGGTAGTAGTAGTAAAAATAAATATGGTATTGGTACCTTCAGAAAACTAATCAGTTGAATACTTACGATTGTTATTGCAAAACCTATAGAATTAACGATGGTCAAAGCTGTTCCAATATATAATTTAGGCGCAGTCCTTGCTACTAAGGTAGAAAACTGGGGAGAGTCTCCCACTACAGCGAAGCCCCATAACAAATAGCAGGCCATAAATAATCCGAGAGGTAGCGTATAAACTACTGGGGAGCAAAAACATAAGACCCCCGATAGAAAAAGCATAGCTTTTGCCACAGCAGAACTCCCTCGCTTAAGCGAAATATACCCACCAAGGACACAGCCTAAACTTCCCATTCCAATAATTATAAATGAGCACAAAGCAACAGAAATATTTAGCTGCTGCTGTTCAGCATAAGCTGCGATGACTACAGGAACGAATGCCCAGAATGCATATAGCTCCCACATATGACCGAAATAACCGAAGGCGGCAGCCCTAAATTCACGGAAGCCAAAAATTTTTCGAATAGCATTCCACTCAAATTTAGCCCCAGCTTTGCGATACGGCCCATTTGGCACAAGTAAGAATAATAATACTGCACCGGAGGTTGCTAAAATGGAAGTACTAATCATCACTATTCTCCAAGGCAAACCTGTAGCTATATAATTAATGAAATGAGGAAAAGCAGTACCCAAAACTAAGGCTCCGACTAAATAACCTAAAGCCTTACCCAAGCCTTTAGCATACCAATCAGAAGCTATTTTCATTCCTACAGGATAAATCCCTGCTAAAAAGAAGCCTGTTATACAGCGTAACACTAAAATGCCATACATCCCAGCATCAACGAAAAGCAAGGCCGCATTGGCAAAAGCGGCCATCAAAGCAGAAAATAAGAATACAAGAGAAGGCGAATAGCGATCAGCAATAGATAAAAAAGCAAAAACAAAGGTCCCAACAATAAAACCAAACTGGATGGATGCAGTGATATCGGCAAGTGCATTGGGATAGTCTGGAGCATAAGCTTGTTGTAAATCCACGATCACAGCATTGCCCGCAAACCATAAGGAAGTTCCTGCAAATTGAGCAAAGACGATAATCGGAAGAATATATACTGGAGTTGTTTTTTCGTTCATGCGCAAAATTTAGATAAAAAATACGAGTACTTTTCTTAAAATTGGTAAATTTCTTAGCGCTTCATTTGTATCTTATCAAATTAGCGTCAGCATATTTGTATACCGATAACCAATCGGAGCATTTCTGCTTTAGTATAATTCGAAAAAAATAAAAATTATCCTAATGACAATGAATAAATTAAACTCCTTAGTCCTGTTCTTAGTGATCACTTGCAGTAGCACATTGTTTGCTCAGCAGAATAAAAGAATTCAATTTGTTGAAAAATATATTGAAAAAGCACGAATGGATTGGCAGGTTCCAGGATTAGCAGTTGGTATTATCAAAGATGGTAAAATAGTCATGTCAAAGGGTTTTGGAACACAAGAACAAGGAAAGAGTATTCCTGTTGATGGAAACACCTTATTTGCTATTGCTTCTAATACAAAGGCATTCATCTCTACAGCATTGGCGATCTTAGTAGAGGAAGGTAAGATAGCATGGGATGATCCTGTTCAAAAATACCTACCCTATTTCCAACTATATGACGATTATGTTAGTCAACACAGTACTATTCGCGATTTGCTCTGCCATCGTGTAGGTTTGGGTACCTTCAGTGGTGATGTAATATGGTATAAAAGTAATTACTCTGTAGAGGAGACTATAAAAAAAGCGGCAAAGGTGCAACAAGCCTATGAATTTAGAGCAGGATATGGCTATACCAATTTGATGTTTATCACTGCTGGCGAAGTGATCAAGGCGGCTTCAGGCAAAACCTGGGATGCCTATATCCGTGAAAAAATCTTCAGGCCTTTAAAAATGGATCGTACCGAAACATCAACAGATCAATTACTAAGTAAAAACAATGTAGCTACTCCTCATAAACCTATTAATGGAAGTAATATTCCTATTGCATGGGCAAATTGGGATAATATGGGAGCTGCCGGCGGAATCATCTCCTCTACAAATGATATGCTCAAATGGATAAAATTACAACTTGATGAAGGAGGCAACATCTTTTCGGCATCTTCACAACAAGCATTTTGGACCATGCACAATAGTAGAAAGGTAAGTCCAAATGCAAAAAAAGTATATACTGGTCGTCACTTTAGTGGTTATGGCTTGGGCTGGGGTTTAGCTGATTATGCAGGGAAAATGATTGTAAGCCATGGAGGTGGTTATGATGGTATGTATAGCAGAGTAGTGTTGGTCCCCGAAGAAGAATTAGGTATTGTGGTCTTAACCAATAGTATGAAAGGTATTAGCACAGCCGTTTGTAATTTCATTGTAGATCAATACTTAGGTTTACCTCAAAAAGACTGGAGCAAAAGTTTTTTAAAAAATGAAAAAAAATGGAATGCAGAGAGAAAAACAATGCTCCAAAATATTGCCCTAGATCGCAAGGCAAACCTTCCGGCATCACTAAGTACTTCCAAATATACGGGAACGTATGAGTGTAGTATGTATGGTACAATTGAAGTGAAAGCTGATGAAGATGAACTCGAGTTAATTTTTCCAGATGCCCCACATTTAAATGCAAAATTATCGCATTGGCAAGGAGATCAATTCAAAATAGAATGGAATGAAACACATGCTTGGTTTGACTTTGGAATTGTAGCATTTATAATTGATGACCATAAAAAAGTAGAAAAGATAGAATTTGATGTTCCTAATAATGACATTTTTTTCCACGAAATAAATGCCTTAAAAAAAGATTGAGTATTGACATAAAATGAAAGCATCTCAACCGAGTAGTTGAGATGCAATGATTTAAAATGTCCCCCAAATAAATTATCAATAAACTTCGTAAAAGTCATTGCAACAGATCATCATAAAATATGATCACCTGTTATATACACAATATGGAAAAGTTTTTTGGCCTTAGCAAAGAACTGGCCTAGCATTAGCAGTCAAACACCTGAAACAATATACCAAATTATTGATTCACAAATCATTGATAATCAATTAAAAAAATCTAATTTTATTCAATAATTGAATAAATAAACAGTACAAGTTTTCTAATTTGTCTCATTATACATCAAAAAAGTATCCATTTCTATCTTGTTTAAGCTCAGATGGTTCTATTTTCATTAAACAATCAACTTTAATGAAGTCTCTTAGTTTTAATGATAAATATCCCTACAAATATGCTTAGTCGGTTGCGCTCTTTCACTAAATTTCTACTTAAATGGTTTTTAATAACTGCTCTAAGTTTATTGATCTTGCTAATGCTATGTATAGAAGGCTTTGATCGGTACTTAGCTACGGAGCGAGGCATTCGATGGATGTTTAGTGAAGTTCAAGCAGGGCATTTTGATGTTCGATATACCCCAGAGGGGTTGCGATACCTTTCCTTAGGAGATACTCAAAAACCTGCATTGTTAATGATCCATGGCGCACCTGGTAGTGCTATAGATTGGTTAAATTTTTCCTCTCAATCCCGTATTTTTAAGCATTACCGACTTTTGTTAGTTGATCGTCCCGCTTATGGAGGCACCCAAATGCGTGAGCCTGAGCCATCCATTCTTGAAAATGCGGCACTCTTACAAAATATTATTCAATCGGAGCCAGATTCAACAGTGACTGTTTTGGGGCATAGTTATGGTGCCCCAATTGCAATGATATTGGGAGCATTAGATAGCACCAAAATTAAAAGGATTATTGCATCCTCTGGTCAGTATGATCCAGAAAATGAGATCATTTTTAATATCTCTCACATGATCAAATATCCTATCTTTAAATATATGATGCCTTATATGTTTTGGGTATCCAATGAAGAAAAAATGGCCCATCCCAAAGCCTGTAGGGAGGCTCTACCTTATTATTCCAGAGTAAAAGCCAAAGTAGATCTTATTCATGGCAATGCAGATGGTTTGGTACTTTATGAAAATGCTTCCTTTATTCAAGCATTACTCACAACCAAAAATCAACTCATCACCTTAAAAGGTTTCGGTCATTTTCTTCCGGGTGTAGCTGTTGATTTCTTGGTAGACTTTACGATAAGCGATCAAACCACTCCACCCCAAAAAACAATTAAACAATAGCTAAAATTTTATTAATCGATCCTCGGCTAAGGATTAAACAATCTACTCCAAACACAAATTTATAAGCTACTATAAATCATAGATTTATGTTTCATTTAAAAGATATTATTTTATTGGGTGATCCAAGATTGTATGTAGTATGTGAAGAGGTTCGAAAAGAAGAGCTTTCACAGTTGCAGCCCATCGTTCAAGGAATGGCGAATACCATTCATGAATTTCGTGCAAAATATGGCGCAGGTAGGGCAATAGCAGCACCCCAACTGGGTGTAATGAAACGTCTAGTAGTTATGAATATTGACCGCCCAATTGCTATTTACAATCCTGAACTGTTTGACGAAAGTGAAGAAATGATAGAGTTGTGGGATGATTGT
>JAKVCU010000087.1 GCA_022448955.1 Saprospiraceae bacterium | reverse complement strand
ATTACGAAAGAAATGGGAATAGGATGCAAGGCTCAAAAGCCATTAAATCTTATTGTGATAACCAAAGAGATAGAAATATCAATTTCAAAATAGATATTGATGAAAGCGACTTTGAAGATGACGATAGTCGTGGAGGAAGATCAGCTCGCCTAAGAAATTTAGATGGATTAGAAATTAAAATGATAGACATCTCATCCGCTGAAGCTAATGAAATGCAAGCTCAATATGGTATTAGTATACCTACAACAAATAATTTAAGCATTAATGCATTAAAATTATACCCCAATCCATCAAAAGGAATGTTTAGACTAAGCTTTGATTTACCACAATCGGGCAATACCTCCATTCACATTTACAATGCGCGAGGTAGAAAAATCTATGAATATGATTTAGATGATTTTTCAGGGGAATTTATCGATGATGTAGATATCTCACAAAATGGTGAAGGTGCCTATTTTTTAGAAATCAGACAAGAAGGGAAATCTAAAAGTCAAAAGATTATCCTACAAAGATCATAAAAATCGAAGTAGCTTTTTGGCTTACTTTAAAGAAGGTTTTTCTCAATTAGTCCTGGAGGCTGTATCCGTGAGGATACGGCCTATTTTTTTGTATACAATTTCCATTTTTTTCCGTATTATTGACAACTCCAAAGCCAAAAATTATCATGAAGTTATTTGTAGGTAGTATGATTTTACCTTAGAGAACTTCTATTTACTTGAATTGAAAATCTCATTAGTAAACCGAATTGTATGAAAAAACTTACGCTTATTCTACTCCCACTTCTTTTTGTGTTTTTTTCGAATACGACTGGGTTTAGTCAAACTAAAAAAACTGGCTATGACGAATCGCTTTACAATTGTTTAGAATGGCGAGATATTGGCCCATATCGCGGGGGCCGTTCTGCTACCGTTACCGGTGTGCCAGGCAAGCCCAACCTATTCTATATGGGAGCAGCTGGTGGTGGAGTTTGGCGTACCAAAGATGGTGGTCAAACTTGGGAAAACATCTCAGATGGTTTCTTCGGCGGCTCTATTGGCGCTGTGGCTGTTAGTGAATATGACAATAATGTTATTTATGTCGGAGGTGGCGAAGTTACCGTTCGAGGAAATGTATCCTACGGCTACGGTATGTATAAAACCGAAGATGCTGGCAAAACTTGGGAGCATGTAGGACTCGAGAATTCCAGACACATTCCCAAAATCAGGATTCACCCTAAAAACCCTGATTTAGTATATGCCGCTGTTTTAGGTGATTTATTTCAGTCCAACGATGAAAGAGGCGTTTATCGTTCAAAAGATGGTGGAAAAACTTGGGATCGCGTCCTTTTTGCCAACGCAGATGCTGGGGCAGTTGACATTACTTTCGATCCCAACAACCCAAGGATATTATTCGCTTCTACATGGCGTATCCGTCGTACACCTTATAGCTTAGAAAGTGGTGGAGAAGGTTCTGCTCTTTGGAAAAGCACAGATGGTGGGGATACTTGGAAAAATATATCCGAAAATAAAGGTTTGCCGAAAGGCTTATGGGGTATCTCTGGTGTAACCGTATCTCCAGTAAACTCAGATCGTATTTGGGCCATTATTGAAAATGATAAAGGAGGTGTCTATCGCTCAGACGATGGTGGTGAAACTTGGAGAAGGACAAATGAAAGTCGAGCACTGAGACAAAGAGCTTGGTACTATTCTAGTATTCATGCCGATACAAAAGATGAAAATATCGTTTATGTCATGAATGTTAGCTATCATAAATCAACAGATGGAGGGCTCAGCTTTAAGGCCGCTAACGCCCCCCATGGTGATCATCATGATTTATGGATTGCTCCAGAAGATAACCAACGCATGATCATCGCAGATGATGGCGGTGCACAGGTTTCCTTTGATGGTGGTGAAAATTGGTCTACTTACTATAATCAACCTACCGCGCAATTTTATCGAGTAACGACAGACAATAGCTTTCCTTATCGAATTTATGGTGCCCAACAGGATAACTCCACTGTGAGAATTGCTCACCGTACCAATGGTCGTTCTATTGGAGAAAGAGACTGGGAACCTACCGCTGGTGGTGAAAGTGCTCATATTGCTATCGATCCGAATAATAATGATATTGTTTATGGTGGTAGTTATGGCGGTTATTTGACTAGGATTAATCATCAAACCAAAGAAATCCAAGCGATCAATGTATGGCCTGATAATCCCATGGGGTATGGTGCAGAAGGCATGAAATACCGTTTCCAGTGGAATTTCCCAATCTTCTTCTCTCCTCATGATGCGAAAAAAATCTACACCTTATCCAATCATGTCCATGTTTCTAACAATGGAGGACAGTCTTGGGAAACGGTCAGTGACGATTTGACTAGAAATGATCCAGAAAAGTTAGTATCCTCTGGTGGGCCAATTACCAAAGATAATACAGGCGTTGAATATTATTGCACACTTTTTGCAGGCCTTGAATCACCTTACGAAAAAGACCTTTTATGGGTGGGCTCTGATGATGGTTTAATGCATGTGAGTCGAGATGGAGGCAATACTTGGAAAAATGTCACCCCAAAGATTTTTCCAGAATGGCTCATGATCAATAGTGTAGAAGTTGATCCATTTACTAAAGGAGGTGCTTATGTTGCAGGCACTCGTTATAAACTAGGTGACTATCAGCCTTATTTGTTCAAAACTGAAGATTACGGAAAGACTTGGAAGCAAATCACAAACGGTATTCCAAAAGATCATTTCACAAGAGTACTAAGAGCTGATCCAAAGAAAAAAGGACTATTGTATGCTGGTACTGAAACAGGCATGTATATATCATTTGATGATGGAAATAACTGGCAGCCATTCCAGTTGAATCTTCCAATTGTACCCATTACCGATTTAGTCATTAAAAATGACAACTTAATCGCCGCTACCCAAGGTAGAAGTTTCTGGATGATTGATGACTTAAGCGTACTGCACCAATTATCTAATCAAGTGGCGAATAGTTCATTCACGCTTTATCAACCAATGAATGCCTACCGAATGGGTGGAAGTCAATCCAAAAACTCAAAAACTTCTGGCAAAAACCATCCTGGAGGGGTATTGATTAATTATTATCTGCAAGAAAAGCCAGATGATTCCACAGAAGTGAAGTTAGAAATTCTGGATGCTAGCGGCGAGCTCATCAAGTCCTATTCTAATAAAGCGAAGGATAAAAAAGAGCAGCTGGCTGTGAAAGAGGGTGGAAATATGTTTCGTTGGAATATGAGATACCCAGATGCCAAAAGCTTTAAAGGTATGATTTTATGGGCAGCAAGTATGACTGGCCCCATGGCAGTTCCTGGCGAATACAAGGTCCGTTTGAGCCTAGGAAGTGAAAGTCAAGAACAAAGCTTCAAAGTATTAAAAGATCCACGTAGTTCATCTTCACAAGCAGACTTACAGGCACAATTTGATTTCATCAAGGAGGTACACAGTACAATTAATGAAGCACATCAAAGTATCATCGATATTAGAACGATCCGCAAACAAATGAAAGGTATCACAGACCGATTGAAAGGTAAAGAAGATATGAAGGATTTGGTAGACATGGCCAGTCAGATAGATTCTGTCATGACTACTGTTGAAAATGAGCTCTACCAAACCAAAAATCGATCACGTCAAGATCCACTGAACTTCCCCATTAAGCTCACGAATAAACTGGGCCACGTGGCATCGTTAAGTTCAAGAGGAGACTTTGCACCTACCCAGCAAGCCATTAATGTAAAAAATGAAATGGTGAGTAAAATCAATGATCAAGTTGCCAAGTTCAAAAAAGTCAAAGAAGAAGATATTCCAGCATTTAATAAATTATTCCGTCAAAAATCGATGGATGCCATCTTATTAGATACAGATGACGACTAAATAAAAAGCCGTTGTGCGAACTCTAAAGACTTCGTACAACGGCCCCTTATTACAAAATATCTATTTACAACTTGACAAAAGAAGCTGCCCCATTGACTTGCCCTCCAACTATCTTAAAGTAATAATTACCCTTCGGTAAATTCGACACATTCAAAGCCACTCCTTCATTACTTATTATTTGATTGTCTAACCGTTGAACCAACTGCCCTTTCGCATTCAAAATCTGAATATTTGCTCTTTCAGCAAGTTCTCCTTCCAACTTTATCGTCACCCAATCTTGCGTAGGATTGGGGAATACACTTACCACCACTTGATCAAGAATCGGGTCTGCAATAGATGAAATGACATCATCCTTAAATAAAGAATCTAAAGGATAACTCATTATCGAACGAGCAAAGGTACCAGCTACCAATTCATTATTCTCTTCATTCCACTCCAAATCATAAACAGAAATGATAGGCATATTCCCCCCTAGTCGCTCCCAGTTTTCGCCTGCATCCATTGTTCCATACACACCACCATCTGTTGCTACAAACAATATGGAATCCTGATGTTGAGGCAATACATAAATATCATTAACTGCGAGATTAGGCAAATTACTAGAAATACTCAACCAGGTATCTCCTCTATCTTCTGATCTAAATAGGTGCGGTACAAAATCATTGTCTTTATATCCTGTATGTGCTACATAAACCACATCTTCAAATGTAGGAGACGCTTTCACATCAGCTATATAACGATCTGGTAACCCTCCAGAAATATTCGTCCAATTAGAACTACCTGCATCTTTACGATGAACATTGCCATCTGCCGTTCCGGCATAAACCAAGCCTTGTACTAAAGGCGACTCATAAACAGTAGAAATATTGTGATTTCGAGTGGAAATGGGCTCCACATCCGTTAAATCATCAGAAATAGGATACCAAGAACTACCAAAATCATCAGATTGATAAATCCGATCAGTCCCTGTATACATAGTCGTATTGTCGTGAACACTCAAAATATATGGCTGATCCCAGTTTCCACCTTCTTCACCATCTGGGTCAATGCCATTCGTAGCAGAATTAAAAGATGCTCCACCATCATAGGTTACCCGAATACCTCCATTTTGGGTTTCCACCCAAAAGATATCTTCAAATTCAGGATGAAAGATGGCTTGAAACCCGTCCCCACCAAAAATCCTCAACCATTCGACATCTAGATTAGGTCCTCCAGTAGTTCCATTATCCTGCGCTCCTCCATAGTACCAATCTGTTTGATGAGGATTGTAAGCAACTCTATAAAATTGAGTAGTAGGTATGTTTTCAATATCTATCCACTGTCCTTCCTCTTCAATATATCTATAAGCGCCACCATCTGTAGCTAGCAGAATATCGCTATTGTCCAAAAATAACAAATCATGCTTATCTGCATGTACTGAATATTCCCACCATGGCGGTGTTCCCAAAAACCAATTTGCACCACCATCTTGCGTACGCCAAAGATCTACACCTAATAATAAAATATCATTATCATTTTGTGGATTCACTCTCACCTTGCCGAAATACCATCCGAATCCTCCCATTGCATTCGGGCTTAGCCCATTCTCATCATTTGCAGTTGCTTCCATATCGATAATAGGCTCCCATGTTTCACCATAATCATCAGATCTAAATACATTCAATAACTGATAATCAAGACCTATATATTGTGCAAAGATCCGTCCTGGCGTTTGTTGAGAATAAGCGAGACCAATTCTACATTGCTCATCCTGCGGCAAACCTGAACCTTCTCCAATCATCGTCCAATTTGCACCACCATCAGTCGTTTTGAAAATCTTAGCATTTATCCCATTCACTACACTTTCATTATTACTTCTGATACGATCCCATGCCGCTGCAAAAAGAATGTTAGAATCATTTGGATCCATCACTAAGTCAATAATACCTGATTGATCACTTACAAAAAGAATTTGATCCCATGTTTGACCAGCATCCGTACTTTTGTACAACCCACGCTGCTCATTTCTTTCAAAAGGTAGGCCCATAGTTGCCACATAAACATTGTTGCCGTCATTTGGGTCAACGATGATTTGCGAAACAATACGGTCTGTATCTAAACCTATATAGGTCCAATTATCACCACCATCAATACTTTTATATACCCCATCACCAATAAATGGATAACCTGAGATATTGGGATCTCCAGTTCCTAAATAGATAATATCTGGATTGCTGGGATCGAAAGCAATATCCCCAATTGATTGAAATGGCTGATCATCAAATACCGACACCCAGTCCTGACCAGCATTAATTGTTCGCCAAAGTCCTCCTCCAGAGAATCCAGCAAACATGATATCTTCATTATTGGGATGCACTGCCATAGTATTGATACGAGCACCAATATTTGCAGGTCCCCTTACGGTCCAGTCTTCCCCAAATCCTAAATAATTATTCCTTTCTAAAGCTGCTTCCGCAGCAGCCTGCATAGCAGTAGAATAAGCCTTGATATTAGGCACATTATCTGGATAGGCTTTCGCCAAATAATATTCTTCGATGGGCTTTGTTGCTCTTGAAGAAGAATGGTAATGGTCATTTTGCTGACAAGCAAAAAACATAGACGAGAGAAAAAGTAAAATTCCTAAACGCATTTTTATTTTTTGATGATAATATAAATAGTCCATTTTATAATTCCTTGATTTTAGATTAATTTGCCATTCTAAATACATATTTATCCGCTAGTTTGTCTAAAGATTAACAATATGAAGTGCCTATTTATTCTACTTTCTTTTTTACTCATGGCTTGCCCAAAAATAGAAAACAAAAAAGACTACCACCAAAATAGTATTCAAGGAAAATGGAAATGGGTAGAATCATCATTCCTGACTAGAGGGATGCGTGAAGCAAAAATAAGCACCCCAGAATCAACTGGATATGACATCATACTGGAATTTAAAGACACAACAGTCAGTGTTTACCAGAATAAAAAATTGATTAATACTTATCAATATGAAATCAAAAAAATGAGTCCAGATCATCAAATTTTCCTTGAATTAAATATCCAAAGATCTGGTAAGCTTGTACTCACTGAATTTAAGCTTTCTAGTGGCCCTTATGAGATCAAAAATGGAATACTAGAAATTACTGGTGGGTATAACGATGCTGGAGAAAACCAAAAATATAAGCGACTATGACATCTTGTGCACGCCCTTGGGTGATCCGCTTGATTTTAAGCGTACAAGAGCGAGCACGACTTAGGCTTTAACTGCTTGGAAAAGTGCTTTCAAATCGGTTGCATCTTCTGGTCTCATTCGTCCACTCAATATAAGACGCACCTCTCTTCTCCTTTGTGCACCTTCAAAACGCTGTTGCTCAATTTCTGTCAACGGTATAACAGCTGGAACCGGAATGGGTTTTCCATTTTCTTCATCTAAACCTACAAAAGTGTAGTAAGCATGATTACTTCTTCTAGAATTACCACCTTTAATATCGCTTGCGAAGACTTCTACATAAATTTCTACGGAAGTACGAAAAGCCCTTGTTACAGTAGCCTCTAAGGTTACCACATCACCTAATCGAATAGGTTTTGTAAAAGAAACATTATCTACAGAAGCCGTTACTACATGTCTTTCACAATGTTTACCCGCGCAAATTCCTCCAATAATATCCATCCAACGAAGAAGATTACCCCCCATTAGATTTCCCATCGGGTTGGTATCATTTGGCATGACCATTTCTGTCATGGTGGTTTTGGATTCATTGACCTTTTTCGGCTTTAATTCCATGGATTACTTTTTACTTGATCATTACTCCTTTCTTGTTCAAGAATGGAATAAGCGTTAAATTTTTTTCATGAATACTTCCCTTAACAAAAACATACTTTTTATCATACATATAATCCTCCGCTGTAAAGCTCACCCAATATTCATTGGTAATCTCAAACAAAGCCACTTGAATAGGCTCAATTTGGGCAAAACTTTCTGGCCCGATTTCTTCGAAAAAATGACGGAGGATAGTAGTCTTCATTTTATCCCCTTGAATTTCACCATAGCCCTTGGAGCTCACCAATACACTTTTGATCGGCTGTTGTTTAAGATTTACAATATAGGTATCCCACAATTCTTCATCTTTACCATTTTCTCTTGGGACAATTGCGATTGCAATATTTTCTACTTTGTGCTGAGGAATATCCTTTTTCATATGTTAAGTTTATGCATAGTCAAATTCGAATAAGTCTGCAAAATGTACTTTAAGTCTTTCTTTAACTTCTTCGATATTCAAATATTGTCCTAATTCCTTTGCCATAGAACTCACTTCTTTGTCATCATCCTTTATACCACATGGTACGATATTAGAAAAATGATCCAAACTTGGATTTACATTAAGTGCAAAACCATGCATGGTCACCCAACGACTTAAATGCACACCTATAGCACATATTTTACGCTTGGGCAAATGACCTTTTGGCTTAAGCCAAACTCCTGTAAAGCCATCTTCTCTATAGCTTTCAATCCCATAATCACTCAGCATTCTCATGACTGCTTCCTCCAAATATCGGACGTATTTATGAACGTCTGTAAAAAAGCAATCCAAATCAAAAATAGGATAACCAACAACTTGGCCAGGTCCATGATAAGTGATATCTCCTCCTCTATTTATCTTAAAGAATTCAAAGCCTGCTTCTTCCAATTGTTGCTCATTGAGCAACAAATGATCCAAAGAACCACTTTTACCTAGAGTATAAACAGGTGGATGCTCGCAAAACAATAGATAATGTTGCTGTGTCTCAGTCGGTAAGCCTTCTTTCTCTTTTTTTCTGTTTTCAAGCTTTCTTGCTATTACGGATTGATGGAGCTTAGTCTGACGATCCCAGGCTTCCTGATAAGGTACTCTTCCCCAATCTTGAAATTCTACTTTATTCATGCTTAAAAATGTGGCGCAAAGGTAATATATTTTTGCCTTTGTCGAAATGTTTGAGGATACTATAATAACTAGGCCTATAGAATTGAGTTAACCTATTTTCATTTTGCCAAAATGATGAGTACAAACTGCCTAACAGAAAGCTTGGAGCACTATTTAGGATAAAGCTTAATAAAAGATAGGTTAACTCAATTTAGCCCAATAATTAAAAGTCATTTGAATACTAGAAGTTTGATCGAGTCCAAAAGCAAAAAATATTTGCTTCACTCACTTCCCATCCATTATCTTTGTATGAGCTTACTTTAAAACTACTTTATGAAACCGTTTCTATTCTCTTTATTGCTTTGTCCTTTCTTCCTTTCTGCACAGCCTGCGCCCAATTTTACTGTTACAGATTCTAATGGCAATGACCATCAATTATATGAAGATTACCTCAACCAAGGTAAAACTGTAGTTGTAAAATTCTTTTTCACCTTTTGCCCTCCCTGCAATGCGAATGCGCCTCAAATGATTCCTTTTTACGATGAATGGGCCGCTGGAAATGGAGATATAGAAATGATTAGTTTAAGTATTATGCCAGGTGATTCTAATGATGATGTAGCCAGTTATAAGAATATGCATAATCATGACTGGCCAGGTGTTGGCAATGATGGAGGAGCCTTAGATGCCGCTCAGGTATACCTAGATGGCACATGGGGACCATTTTTTGGCACTCCTACTTTTGCAGTAATTGCAGCTGATGGAAGTGTCCTCTTCAATCCAAAAGGCAATAACTTTGCGGCAACCCTAGATTCCCTAGACACTGCTATTCTCTCAACAGGTGCCAGAAAAGCGATCAGCAATATTGAGATCAAGGGAACAATTCATGGAATTAATGACACTAGAGTGTCAGATCAAATCATTGGCATCGCCAATGAAGCGGATAGCTTAGCCTCTAGTAATAGCAATGGAGAGTTTCTATTTACGGATACGCTCCATATTTTTAATCAACAAGAATTGACTGTACAAATTGCAGATACTGTTCGTAGCGCTGTAAGTGTTTTAGATGTTATTTTGGCACAAAGGCATATTCTAAGTATAGATACGCTCCCAACCCCTTACCAATTATTAGCCGCTGATGTTAATCGCTCAGGAGATGTTAGTGCTGCTGATTTAATTGAGATGTTGAGATATATCCGTACGCAAACTTCCATTTTAGATGATCAAACACCATGGTTATTCCTTCCTTCTGACTATGAATTCGCCAATCCAGATNTACCAGCCTTGGAAATATTTGATGGCGAACTGCCTCCCATCCCATTTACACCAGCAGATGAAACACCGATTTCAATTATTGGTATCCGAATTGGAGATGTAGATGGCTCTGCAAATCAATAATAAAGAAGTTGAGCTCTTTAATAGATTAATCCTCAGTACTAAATACTTTTAGCAGAAAGCTGGAAGCAGTTAGAGATGGTAATATTTTTTTGGCAGATTGAAGAGAATAAACGATCTTGGCAAAAAGAGCGCATTCTTATGGTTTTAAAATTTCCTGATCATTTCCTTTGGGGTACCTCCACCGCTGCAGCACAAGTAGAAACCGCTACGCTACACCAGTGGAAAGGACTAAAAGCCAAAGATGGTTATATCTTTGAACGTACAACCGATCACGAATTACGCCGTAGCGAAGATGTTCAATACATCAAAGAGTTTGGTAGTATGTATCGTTGTAGTTTAGATTGGTCTAGATTACAAAGTGAAGCATTCGCAGATTTTAACGAAGAGGTCATTCAGGAATACCAAACGTTCTTTGCAGACTTAAAAGACGAGGGGATGGAAATCATGTTTGTCATCCATCATTTCCTTAACCCTATTTGGTTCGAAGAAGCAGGTAGTTGGTTAAAAGAGGATAATATCCCTGCATTTATTGATTTTGCCTATCAGTGCATAGAACATTTTGGTGAATATGTTGCTAATTGGAATACCTTTAATGAGCCTAATGTCTACTGTATGAATGGTTTTATGTTAGGCAACTTTCCTCCACATAAAAAAAGCTACTTCAAAGCAACTCGTGCCAAAAGGCACATGGCGATGGCTCACAATATCGTTTACGATATGATCAAAGAGAAATATCCCGATCATCCAATTGGCATTTCTTTGAATACCGCCACCTTTAAAGCAATGAACCCACTTGGCTATTTAGCAGCTAAATTTACAGACTGGTGGTTTATCGATCACACCGCCAAGCTATTCGAAAAAGTGGACTACTGCGGCTTGAGCTATTATGCTTACGTTCCTTTTAATCCTTTCCCCATAACGGAAGTGGCAAATCCAGGCAAATTGGCTAAAATGAAAATCCCTCATGATAAATTATGGGGGTATTATCCAGAGGGATTTGGTCAAATCATGCGAAGAATTCATAAAAAATATGGTTTACCCATTATCATTACCGAAAATGGAATCTGCACAGATGATCAAAAGATACGTATCGAAAGCATTAAAGATTATATGAAAGTATGCCATGAGGTTATCGAAGAAGGTATTCCTCTCATTGGCTATATGCATTGGAGTACATGGGATAATTTCGAATGGGACCTAGGCCCGACTTATCGCTTTGGATTAGTCCATGTAGACCTAGATACTATGAATAGAGAAATGACAGATGCTGGAAGATTTTATGCCCAAATAACTAAAACTAATGAAGTTAAAATATAACTACCTTTTCCTATTTTTCTTGCTTGCTTTTCAGCAAATAGTACTCTGCCAGAATGTCCAATATTGGGGGCAAACTGCAGAGAATATTGCCTTAGCACGCACCGGCGCTGCCGCGACTGGGCTTTCAGCTCTTTATGCCAATATCGCAGGCCTGACCCAATTAGAGTCGAACAGTGTCATCCTTTCTGCAGAACAACGCTTTGAATTGACAGAATTGCAAACATTAAGCGCAGGAGGCGCTATCGTAACTAACTCAGGGATATTTGGTGTAAAAATAGGTTACTTTGGCTTTGAAGACTATAATGAACAAAACCTGAGCCTATTATATAGCAGAAAACTGATGGATAAATTATCCCTAGGTGCAGAAATTATTCTACTTCAAACCCAAATACCTGAATTCGACTCGCAAATTGCTGCTACTTTTGCACTAGGCGTGCAAACACAGCTCAGTAAAGAACTCCTTCTCGGTGTACATCTATACTCTCCAATCAGAGTAGAATTGGCAGAAGAGGAATTAATACCTAGCATATATAGAGCTGGATTAAGCTATATAGCTTCCAAAAAACTTCGTATTAATGCAGAACTGGAAAAGAATGTCGATTTTCCATTCCGATTTAGGGGAAGTATTGATTATAAATTTCTAGAAGCACTTGAAGTTCGACTAGGTTACAGTAGTGAGCCCAGTAGCTTTCATTTTGGATTTGGCTACTCTTTTGCTAATTTCAGTTTGGATGCCGCCTCTTCTTATCATCAAGTTTTAGGATTTAGCCCAGCTGTTAGCTTGACATATCAGTTTTAAGGCTGCAAGAATTTCACTAAAGCAAAGATATATTTTCAAAATAGGAAGGCATTTTAACCAAAATGATACAAAGTATTTATGTCTGAAAAAGCACAACAACCATCTCAAAGGATCTTTCCTATACTCAGTCGATCAGATATTATGGCTTTTGCCGCTTTATTCGTAAGTCTTGCTGCTCTATTAGTTTCTATTTATGAAGCTAATATTATGAAAGAACAACAATTGATTATGCAGTCTCAACAAAAAGCCTCTTTATTGCCTTATCTTTCCCAGAATCAAATGTCCTCTTTCAGCATAGACCAATGCTCTTTCGTCTATAAAGTGAGCAACCAAGGTTTAGGTCCTGCACTCATTAAATCCACCCAATTAACCTTTAATGATACTCTAATCGAGAACTATCTTCAATTTTCAGAAGAACTAAAAAGAGTATTTCCAAAAGACATAGAACCGAGTCTATCGTTTATGGATATAAAAAGTCGTTTTTTACCAGCCGGAGAAGAATTAAAACTTATTGAAATACAATTTGATCCCTTTCAAGGTCAATATGATCTTTTTAGCAAATTAGTATTCAATTATGAATTTTGTTATTGCTCTGTTTTTGATGACTGCTGGCTACTAAGCTCAGACAATTCAGCTGTTGAACTTGATAAACCTTGTGGTGAATGAAAATATTAATCGTATCTGCTACTCCTTTTGAGATCGCTCCATTACAAAACTACCTTATCGAAAATTTTCAAACGGAAGATCAGTTGAAATTTCAAAAGGATAAACTAGAAGTTCACCTATTGATAACAGGAGTTGGTTTAGTACTGACAGGTATTCATCTCACCAAAAAACTATTGAAGGAAGATTACCAATTGGTCATCAATGCAGGTATTGCTGGAAGTTTTGATGAGAATGTCCCTATCGGAACGGTTGTACAAGTAATTGAAGATCGTTTTGCAGATCTGGGTGTGGAAGAAGCGAATGGTAGTTTTACGGATGTACACGAAATGGGACTCATTGAAGCCAATGTTCCTCCTTTTAAAAATGGAGTCCTTAGCGATCCTGATGGTGGTGGGTTTGGATTCTTACGGTCTGTTAAAGGGATCAGCATTAATAAGGTACATGGACATGTCTTAAGTATTGCAAGAATTCAAAAGAAATATCCAGAAGCACAGATAGAAACGATGGAAGGTGCAGCCTTCTTTTATGTTTGCCTTACGGAAAAAAAGCCTTTCTTAGCCGTTCGTGCTATTTCCAATAAAGTCGAATCCAGAAATAGAGAAAATTGGGACATAGCCTTAGCTATTGAAAGCTTAAATAAAGTACTCCTTCAAATGATGGAAGGCTTTGCTGAATCGTCTAAAAAGCGAGAATAAACTAGTTTTTTCTTGCTCTTAGCATTCTTTCCTTCCCCATTAAGTCTTTTTGCAAGATGACTTCTGTAAGACCTAGCTCTTGCACTAAAGCTTGTACTTTAGACGCATTAAACTCATTACATTCAAAGAATAAGTATCCTCCTTTTCTAAGATTCTGCTTGGCAAAGCGAGCAATTTCTTGATAAAAAATTAATGGCTCATGCTCCTCTACAAATAATGCCAAATGCGGCTCATATTCCAAGACATGATCAGGCATTAACTTGGCCTCACTAGATGGAATGTAAGGTGGGTTACTTACAATAATGTCCCATTCCCCTAATTTGAGCCAAACTTCCTCTGACAAGATATCTGCTTTTTCAAAGGCTACCTCTACCCTATTCAACTTCGCATTTTCAATAGCTAGCTCAACAGCTTCCTCACTGATATCTAGACCTTTAGATGCCAACAACTGATTTTTCACTTTAAGTGTAATTGGAATACAGCCCGTCCCTGTTCCGATATCTAAAACGGAAGCCTTCCCAATTTTTTGCTCCTTAATAGTTGCTAATATCCAATACACCAGCTCTTCTGTTTCTTGTCGTGGAATAAGCGTATGGGAATTAACTTTAAACTTCAATCCGTAAAAATCAGCCTGCCCTAGTATGTATTGAACAGGCTCTTTATTGATTAATCGTTGGCGGATATCTTCAAACTTGATCTTTTGATCCTCAGAGAGTGCTTCTACCTTTTGAAAATTATACACTCCAAATACATCTTCAAATACAATACGAGCAATACTCTTCGCCTCTAACATCCCATAATAAGACGAAATAGCGTTCACCAAATTTTGATAAGCCTCTTTAATGATCACGATAATCGAGTTTTAAAATCCTCGTAAGTAAAGGTTTTTACGATTTCCAACGATTGATCCTTTTTCCAAATACAAATGGAAGGATGTTTTACCCCATTGAAGGTAGTCGTTTTCACCATGGTATAATGAATCATATCTTCCAATATAATTGGCTGGCCAATTTGTAAAGGCTCATCAAATGAATACTCCGTCATATAATCTCCTGCCAAACAACTTACTCCTCCAAGGCGATAGGTCGGCTTTCCTTCAATAGGATCAGTTGCTCCTGTAATCTTTGGTCGATAAGGCATTTCTAAGGTATCAGGCATATGAGCGGTAAACGATACATCTAAGATAGCTGTTTTAACACCATGGCTTTCAACAATATCTAAAACAGTAGAGCGCAAACCTCCTGTTTGCCAAGCAATAGCACTGCCTGGCTCAAGTATCACTTCAAGCTGAGGATACTTTTGCCGAAAGGCAGAAAGTAATTGAACTAAATGCTTAATATCATAGTCTTTCCTAGTCATCAAATGACCTCCACCAAAGTTTACCCATTTCAAATCAGCTAGTAAGTGGCCAAAGCGATTTTCAAAAGCAACTAGCACTTTTTCCAATTCATAGGAAGAAGACTCACATAACACATGAAAGTGCAAACCTTCTATACCTTTCGGTAAACCCTCTTTTAGCAGTACATCTTGCACCCCTAGTCGGGTACCTGGAGCACTGGGATTATACAAATCTACTTCTACCTCAGAATACTCCGGGTTAACTCTTAGGCCTGCTGAAATGGGAGATTGGGCTTTCGCCAAATAAGCTTGATAATATTCATACTGCTGAATAGAATTAAAGGTAACATGGCTACTATAAGTCATGATTTCTTCAAATTCATTCGGCAAATAAGCGGGCGAATAGGTATGTGCTTTAACGCCCATCTCTTCAAAAATCAATCTTGCCTCATGCAAAGAGCTCGCAGTAGCGCCTTTTAAGTATTTCCGCAAGAGCGGAAACACTCGCCACATAGCAAAGCCCTTCAAAGCTAAGATAACACCCGCAGCTGAACGCTCTTGCACCGATTTGATCAGCTCAAGATTCTTTAAAAGCAATTCCTCCTCCAACACGAAGGCAGGAGAAGGAACTTTTGAATAATCGATAGACATACTATATTATTATAGTTCTAAATCTATATTTTCTTTTTCATGCCAAACTAGGCCATTCTCTCCTAGTTGATCTAAAAATGGATCCGGATTAAATTCTTCTACATTGAATACTCCTTTTCCACTCCACTCTCCTGTTAATACCATCATAGCCCCCAGCATTGCTGGTACGCCTGTAGTATAGGATACACCCTGTGTACCTGTTTCTTCAAAAGCTGCTTGGTGACTACAGTTATTCCAGATATAGTACGTTTTTTCCTTACCATCTTTCATACCTCTAATACGGCAGCCAATCGAAGTTTCTCCTACATAATTGTCACCCAAATCACCAGGATCAGGCAGTACAGCTTTCAAGAATTGAAGTGGAACAATTTCTTTGCCTTGATAGTTAATTGGCTCGATACTTGCCATGCCAATATTCTGGATAACACGTAAATGCGTTAAGTATTCTTCTCCAAAGGTCATCCAAAAACGAGCTCTTTTAATCGTAGGATAGTTTTTAACTAAAGACTCCAATTCCTCATGATAAATCAAGTAAGAATTGCGCTCACCGATATTTGGATAAGAAAGCATTTTTGAAATCTCGTGTGGCTCTGTTTCTATCCATTGTCCATTTTCATAAAAACGCCCTTTCTGAGTGATTTCACGAATATTGATCTCTGGATTAAAGTTGGTTGCAAAAGCTTTACCATGATCCCCCCCGTTACAATCGACAATATCCAAATAATGAATTTCATCAAAATGATGCTTAGCTGCTCTTGCTGTGAAAATAGAAGTCACACCAGGATCAAAACCACAGCCCAAAACAGCCAAAAGTCCCGCTTCTTTAAAACGATCTTGGTAAGCCCACTGCCAGCTGTATTCAAATTTCGCCTCATCCTTTGGCTCATAATTTGCTGTATCCAAATAATGAACGCCCGTTTCCAAACAAGCATCCATAATGGTCAAATCCTGATAAGGAAGTGCTACATGAATAAGCAATTTTGGTCCAAAAGAGCGAATAAGCGCTACCAACTCTGGTACATTTTCAGCATCAACTGCAGCTGTACTTAAATGCTGGTGTCCCGTATCTCTAGCCACATCTCTTACAATATCTTCACACTTTGATACTGTACGACTGGCTAACATGATCTCAGAGAATACCTCAGGATGTTGTGCACATTTGTAGGTTACTACTCGACCTACACCTCCTGCACCAATAATTAAAACTTTAGACATTTAATTATTTTTTGATCGTGTAAAAACTAGTCAAAAGTAGCTATTTTGTCCGTATCAAGTTTATAAATTTTCGACTTGTATGTCTAAAAATGAAAAAATAAAAAATTTTGATCCCAACGGTGTTGGATTAAATAATGGGCACTTCATTGGATTACCGTTTGAAGAAGAAGACGCAAGTATCATCTTCCTGCCTATTCCTTGGGATGTGACCGTTTCGTATGCCGAAGGAACAGCAAGTGGCGCAGAGAACATTCTTCAAGCAAGTAGTCAGTTAGATTTGTTTGATCCTTATGTCAAGGAGGCTTGGAAAGCAGGTATCTATATGCGTCCATCTGATGAAAGCTGGAGTGAAAGAAGTACCGAATTAAGAGAGAAAGCAAAGCAGTACATTGATTGGCTGGAAAATGGTAGTGATGAAAAGCAGCGAGCAGGAATGGCCCAAATAAAAGCAAGCATTAATCGAGCATCCTTAGAGCTTAAGAAGTGGGTAAACATACAAACAACTCATTTGCTAAATGCTGGTAAAGTTGTTGGATTAGTCGGTGGAGAACATAGTACACCTTTAGGTTATTTGGAAGCATTAGCAACAAATCATTCCTCTTTTGGTATTTTACAAATTGATGCACACATGGATTTGCGTAAAGCTTATGAAGGATTTACCTATTCTCATGCCTCTATATTTTATAATGCTCTGGGGTTGGGAAATATCAAAAAGTTGGTTCAAGTTGGCATTAGAGATTATTGTGAAGAGGAAGTGGCTTTCGCCAAATCACAAGGAGATCGAGTTAAAGTATTTTATGATCATGAGATCAAGGAGATGCAGTTTAAAGGATTGGCTTATGATCAAATTTGTAATGACATTATTGAATCATTACCAGACAAAGTCTACATTAGCTTTGACATTGATGGTTTAAAGCCCTATCTATGTCCACACACAGGCACACCTGTTCCAGGTGGATTAGACTTTAGCGAAGCGATTTATTTAATTAAGCAAGTGGTAGATAGCGGTAGAACAATCATTGGATTTGATCTGAGTGAAGTCGCAGGATTAGGCCATGAATGGGATGGAAATGTTGGTGCCAGAGTATTATATAGAATGGCCAACTTAGCAGCAAAATCACAAAATCTGATATAGCTGTTGAGGTACTTTTCTTCAAATAAATCCATTTAAGCATGTGGAAGACCATTATTCAGGAAAAGGCAAAACTATCATAGAGGTATTAAGCAATAAACCTGAAAAAAAATGGAGCTGTTTTAAGAAAACAGCTCCATTTTTTTTAGCGAAAGCTAAATTACGGCCTTACAGTTGCTCTTCTTGTTGCAGCATCTGAAGCCTTATCATGCTTATAAGTTTTTCTTTTTTTGCCCTTGGTAGATCCAGCCATGATTACTGCTTGGTAAACATTCACCAAACCACCTGTTACAGATAGTTGCCCGTAAGGCACCATTTCATCACTGCCTGGTTTTTTCACTTTCTCATCTGTCTTTTTGGTTGAATCCATGATGATACTTTTGATCTGCTTGGCAGATAAATCAGGGAAGTAAGAACGTAATACAGCAGCTACACCTGCTACAACAGGAGAAGCCATACTGGTACCTTGTAGATTGCGGTACTTGCTACCAGGAACAGTAGAGTAAATCTCAACACCAGGAGCAAATACATCCACTAAGTCTGGGCTATAGTTAGAGAAGTTCGCAGGGCGACCACCATCTTTAAAATGAGAAGCACCTACTTCAATCCAGTTTTTAGCAAACCGTGGAGCGAACCAACCTTTTTTGTTGAAACGATCATTTGGATAATTATTGGTAAAATTGTTCTGTTTGCCATCATTACCCGCGGCATGAACCAATAAAACATCATTTTTCATGGCATACTTAATTGCATCATCTACTATGCTTTTGTAAGGAGACCAACCTTTACCAAAACTCATATTAATAATTGATGCCCCATTATCTACTGCATAGCGAATAGCATTGGCTACATCCTTATCGCGCTCATCACCATCAGGAACAACACGTACAGACATAATTCTTACTTTGTCAGAAACACCATCCATACCAATACCATTTCCACGCTCTGCACCGATGATACCAGCTACATGTGTACCGTGCTCAGAATCTGGGCCACGAACATCACTATTCCCGTAAATACGCTCTTCTTTGTTCATGAAGTCGTCACCTACTATTTCACGAGGATCAAAATCGGGGTTATAGTAGTAATTTGCCTGACCATAGTAGTAGTTGTATACACCATCTACTTCTTCTTTGATATCAGCAAACTTATTACCTTCTGCCATCAAGTTTTTTAATACAGAAACAGCACGGATGACCGTTTCGTCCGTTGGATTTAGCTGGTTGATATCGTCAGCAGTAATATCTTCTGGCTCTTTGCCAATTTCCTCTACTACCTTTCCAAAAGCTTCAGAAATACCGCCATACAAAGCAATATTTGGAGCTACACTCTCTTGCTTATCTTTAATTGTTTTTTCCCAGTCTTTAAATTGCTGGTATAATTCTTTATCATCTTTTGAGAGCGTTGCTTCGTCTACATTCTCAAACTTGGCTTTATACTTTGCATAAAGACGAGTAACCTCCAAGTTGTCATGATGAATATTTCTACCATCTGCATTTCCGATAAAGTTCCATCCGTGAATATCATCTACATAACCATTCTGGTCATCATCAATCCCATTATTAGGAATTTCGCCATCATTTACCCACATTACATTTTTTAAATCTTCGTGTTCATAGTCCACGCCAGAGTCCAAAACGGCTACAACAACCATTTCACCTTGACGGCCATTTAATAATTCTTGATAAGTACGGATAGTTGCTACACCTGGAACGCTATCAGTAGCCGGATCTAAGTGAAACCAATTTTGGGCCGCTTTTTCCTGTGCAGAGCATATAGAGAACGCACAAAATGCTAACATCAACAATCGAAATCTTAACTTCATTACTGTTTTTTTACTAAAAAAATTAATTCAAATACGCATGCAATCATACAACCTTATGAATGGAAAATGCAGATTAATCCAAACATCATGGGTGTTAAAATTGCTTTTTGCTTAAATAATAGGTTTAGCAGGATTGCCACTTTGGATTATCCGGTTTGAAACGAAATATTGAATTGAAAGTGGTACACTTACCAGCATTTCTCGCTAAAACCGCACCAAATTTAGAAAAAACATTGTATTGTTTCATGCTTTACACATAGTTTCGATGGTAGTCAGCGTTTTTTATACCGATTGACCATAAATTAGATATCTTTAGCCCAGCAAATTTTATAAAGATGAAAAAATTAATCTTCTTACTTTTCTTATTACCGATTGGTCTTAATGCACAATATCTTGAGGCAGGTATTATGGTAGGAGCATCAAATTATTTAGGGGATTTATCCTCCAATTCCTCTATTGTTTATATGCAAGAAACAGGTTTTTCTGGAGGTGTTTTTGGCCGCTATAATTTCCATTATTTAGGAGCTATTCGTTTAGGCTTCACTTACGCAAATGTTTCGGGTGAAGATGCCAACTCTTCTGATCGCGCTATTCAGGAAAGAAATTTAAGTTTTTCAACCAATATATTGGAAGGTTCGTTGATCGCGGAGTTTAATATTCCTGGTTATGACCCCTACAATTTAAGCATGCCTTTTTCTCCCTATATCTTTGGCGGTATTTCCTACTTTACCTTTAATCCGAAAACGGAATTAGATGATACTACTTATGAGTTGCAGGCACTAGGTACAGAGGGACAAGGAATTCCTGGAAGAGAAGAAGCTTATGCCTTAAATGGAATTGCTATTCCAATGGGGATTGGTTTTAAATATGCCTTAACAGACCTTTGGAATGTGGGATTAGAGTTTGGTATACGCAAAACTTTCACTGATTACATTGACGACGTGAGTACCACTTACGTGGAATATTCAGAATTACTCTCAGCAAATGGCGAAATTTCTGCAGCACTAGGTAATCGTACCGGTGAATTTCTTGGTACAGAGCCTATTAGTGTTCCTACTGGAACGATGCGCGGTGATGATAGCGACTCCGATTGGTTATTCTTCACAGGAATAACGATCTCATATAATTTCTTAGACAATGGGCTGGTTGGTTCAAGAGGACGTCTAAGAAGGAGAAGTGGCTGTAATACAGACTAGCCCATTTCTGCCACCTTTACCATTCTATCCTCTACTTCGTGGACCAATTCTACGAAGTGGGGGTCTCTTTTAATGGCTCTAGTCCTTGGATAAGGTAAATCTACCTTTATGTGCTCTACAAATTGAGAGGGAGCCGACTTCATAATATAAATATCATCTCCTAGATAAACAGCTTCCGCAATATCATGCGTCACGAATATAATCGTAGAATGAAACTGCATCCATAGTTTAGCTAGTAAGTCTTGCATTTGTAGACGCGTATTGATATCCAGAGCGCCAAATGGCTCATCCATTAATAATATCTCTGGATTAGCGATGATCGATCGTGCAATGGCCACCCTTTGCAATTGACCACCAGATAAGGTTGGATATTGTGCAAACTTGTGTTCATGCCCCAATAGTCCAACCAGTTCGATAATTTCCATTGCCTTTTCATTTCGCTCGTTTTTGGGCATACCTTTATAGGCCAAGGCCAAACTTACATTGTCCAATACGGTCATCCAAGGCAACGAAGAATATTGTTGGAATACCATGCTAACACCTTGTTCATCTGACACAGGTTTTCCATGCAAAAGCACTTCTCCTTCCGTTGGCTGCTGCAAACCTGCAATGTAACGTAAGATGGTTGACTTACCACAACCAGACATTCCTAAGATCACTACAAACTGTCCTTGATCAGGTTTGTCTTCCACTAAAAAACGGGCATCTTTAATGATCCAGTTTTCACCACCATCATAACTTTGCCCAATACCGTTTAACTCAATTATATTTGATTGTCCAGAATCTGGAAAAATACTCATGATCTAATTTTTAAGACTTACAAAATCAATTCCCTACTCTACATTGGATCGCTGCACTTTAAGCTCTCCATAAGCAATCATTAATAATCCCGCCAGCGTTACAATGGTCATTAATTGACTCAGAGTACCTGCCATGCTTGGAATCATTGCGGTCAATAATATCCCCAACATAAGCACGCCTAAAATCGTCAATAAACCATATTCTACCTCTTTGATTCCGGTTGGGTTTGATTTGTAATATTTATGAGGAAAGAGTCTTTTGTCGAGATAAACAAAAATTCTATCCTGAAGGAATCCAATTAATATGATAATGATCAATACGGCAAATACTTTTTCAATCTGTCCTTGACGTGCTTTGATGTAAATCAAAGAACCAATCCCTCCTTGCCTGTTCAAAAGCTCTGCAATAATAATATATGTCCATGAAATGGCAGTTAAAACTCGAATATCATCCATCAGTTTGCTCATGACAGAAGGAATATAAACCGAACGAATAGTTTGCCAGTTATTTGCGCCAAGCGTAAAAGCCGTTTTTAGATAAACATCTTTGACTTCGTCTATACGTTGCACTACCACAGGTAAAAGATATACGATAATACCAAAGGCTAGAAAGGCAATCTTCATCTGATCTTCAATACCAAACCAGATGATAAACAAGCCAGTCAATGCTGTGAGTGGCAAATAACGCAATGCATCCACTTGCTTACTAAATAAACCTCTAAACAGCGGCAACAAGCCAATCAGAAATCCAAGTGGAATAGAAATAAAGATCGCCCAAAAATAGCCTTGTAGGTTTAGCCATACCGAGCGAAGCGTATTTTTAAACAACTCATCCTTTTCAATCAAATCAGGATAAGAAGTTACGACCTTATCAGGAGGAGGTAATAGTGGATATATTTTTTCGAATTCTGTTGCATTAGCCAATTTAAGCGAATCTGCTTTCAGCAAGGAATCTACATTGATATTTGAATTTTCGTCTAGCGTAGAAGGAATACGAGGGTCAATATCAACAAGAGGGCGTTGATCTGAGAAGGCTTCCGCCAATAACCACCAAACAACTAAGAATATGGCTAGACCGATTAGGCCCAATACCAAGCTTTGTTGTTTACTCAGTTTACCTCGCAACTTAAATAGAGACATAGGCTTTTTGGAATTTTATTTCGAATAAGCATGGAGTATATTCTTCTTCATGCTAAAGCGAGTAAATGAATTCAAACAGAATTATTGTTTGATTTCGGAAGTTAAAAAAAACTACTAACTTCCGCCCAAAATATAGATCAATTAATTTTATTGATCTATTTGAAGAATCAAACTTTCAGAATGGGTCGATTTAAACTATTAATTTCCTTGTTCTTTCGTTTCCTACGGTTTTATTGGAAGTCACAAACCATTTATGATATTCACTCCCCTCATGTTTTTGAATTTACAGAAAAGGTCATTGAAGATAATAGACACTTTTATGCTTTCACTTATATTGAATCTTTTAGAGACCTCCTCAAAAAGGATGAAAGGTGGATCAAGATAAAAGACTATGGCGCAGGTTCGAAAGTTAATAGCAGTCCCAAAAGACAAGTGAAAGACGTTATCAAAAATTCAGCTATTGCCCCTGCCACTGGTCGAAAGCTATTCAAGATAGTCCACCTCTACAAGCCTGAAATATTGCTAGAAATGGGTACTTCACTAGGAATTTCTAGTATGTACCAAGCTGCAGCAGCATTAAAATCTGACTTTATTACAGTAGAGGGCTGCCCAGAAACAGCGCAAATTGCAGCGGAGAATTTTGAAAAAATGGGCGTGCCTCAAATAGAGTTGCTAAATGGCCCATTCCATGAGGTATTACCTGTATTATTAGCTGAAATTCCAAAATTGGATTATTTATACCTAGATGGCGACCATAGTAAAGGTGCGAGTTTACAATACTTTGAGCTTTGTTTGGCGAAAGCCCACTCCAAAAGTGTATTCATTATAGCAGATATTCATTGGTCAGCGCACATGGAGGAAGCATGGGAAGAAATAAAAAAGCACCCAAAAGTAGCTTTAAGCATAGATCTTTTCCACTTTGGGGTGCTATTTTTTGACCACAGAACAAAAGAAAAACAACACTATAAAATTGTACCTAAATGGTGGAAGCCTTGGCACTTAGGCATATGGAAATAAGTGTTCATTAATTTGAACCTTCCTCCTTTTTCTTAAAACCAATGGTCTTTTTATTGAATAAGAATCCACTTTTATCCAATTTGAAATGTTGAAGATCATCTATAGTTAGGATATTTTCTTCTGTCTCTGCTCTAGTCTTTTCATCTAAAGCTGCCAATCGAAGATTTTGTGCTTTTACTGCTTCATTTACCACATTTCTCACCGTTCGTGCATTACCGAAATATTTATCACGATAATCATATAAGAATCTTAAATAAGCATCTAGATGAGCTCTTGCTTCCGTTGTCGGTACCAAAGATCGCTCTTTCAACATCAACAATGCGATATGGGATAAATCCGATGGCGCATAGTCCTCAAACTTGAGAACTTTATCGAACCTCGAATTCAAACCTGGGTTGGCTTTAAGAAAAGTTTCCATATTATCTGGATAACCTGCTACAAAGACAAAGAATTGTCCTCTATGGTCTTCCATCCGTTTTAAAAGCGTTTGGATCGCTTCATCTCCAAAATCACCTCCTTGGCTACCTACCACACGATGAGTAAGCGAATAAGCCTCATCTATAAAAAGTACGCCTCCTAGAGATTCTTCAATTTTTTCAGCTGTTTTAATTGCAGTTTGCCCAACAAAGCCTGCCACCAAACCCTGGCGATCTGTCTCTACCATATGGCCACGTTCTAGGACACCTAAAGCCTTGTAAATTTTGGTAAGGATACGTGCTACCGTCGTTTTACCAGTACCTGGATTACCCACAAAGACAGTGTGGAGAGAAAAACTATTAAGCACATCTTTATTGGTTTCTCTATAAAAACGAACCAGTTTCACCAATTCATTGATTTGCTCTTTGATATTTCTCATACCAATGAGGCTATTTAATTCAGCTAATGACTCTGTCAATAAGGATTCATCTACAGGAATTAATGGTAATTCAGGCTTGTCTTTTAAGTCAATTTTATTGACATCGTCCAAGTTAATTACTTGTAGTTCCTCATCTGTAGAGCTTCGAGGGTTCTCCTCTGACATGATTCTTAGTCCGAGGTTGATCTTTGACTTTTCGATTAAGTCATATACAAATCGTGCATTACCGAAAGAGCGATCTCTTTTTCTGTAAGCCTTTAAAATAATATCATCAATTTTATGTTTGGCTTCTATGGTAGGATGAACATGCTTTTCTTTGCTTGCATAATCGGCAATACGGGATAACTCCTGTGGTAAGTAATCTTGGAATTCAAAGTATAACTTAAACCTTGATTTCAGACCAGGATTGGAGTCCAAGAAATGTTTCATTTCCTTCGGATAACCTGCTACAATCACGGCCAAATCACCAGGTCCATTTGACATCTCTTTGACTAAAATTTCGATCACTTCTCGACCAAAGTCTTTCGTATCATCATTAGATCTTGCTAAAGAATAAGCCTCATCAATGAATAGCACTCCTCCCCTAGCTTTTTCTATGGCTTCTTTTACTTTGGGAGCTGTTTGTCCGATATATTCACCGACCAGATCCACACGATCTACTTCGTGTACATGGCCTTTAGTTAGTAATCCCATCTTTTTGTAGAGTTGCCCCATCATTTTGGCAACCGTTGTTTTACCCGTTCCAGGATTACCTATAAATACAGAATGGACGTTGATTTCTTCTTTTTCTTCAAAACCTCTTTCTTTTCTCAATTGTAAAAACTGAATATACTTGGCGTGATCCCGCACTTGCTTTTTTATAGCATTTAGACCAATCAGCTTGTCCAATTTAGTTATGACCTCTTCGAAGGTTTCGCCTAAATCTTCTTCTGGAGTTAGAATAATAGGAGCTTGTCGATGCGGTAAAATGACACCAGAAACGCCTTCTTCAAACTCCTCGCCAATCTCAAAAGGGATGACCGCGAGTAATTTATCCATAAATACTACCTCAGCAGTGTAGCGATCTTTTCGCCAAGATCCTTTTACATTTGACCCCCATCCAGCAGTAATTTTAATGAGTTCGTCGCGTTTTTCAATACGTTGCAAGCGAATGACTTGACCTTTAAGCTCCCTTGCGTCATTGTAGAACTTGGTGAATAATTCGCATTGCCATGCTTTGGTAGGATAAAGGTTCTCAAGTATAATTTCTACATAGATATAACGTGTTTCTTCACTACTGAATTTTCGATAGAAGGTGCGATCTTCTTCCATTACATCATCATAGGGTCCTTCATAAAGGCGTAGAGATTTAGTTTGGATATATGGATTGTGAAAGGGCGTAATTTCCTTTCCAGCATCCTCTACATAAAAGTACTTTGTTGCTACTTTTTCGCCTTCCACCCAAGCCTCCCAATAATAGGTGCCTTTTTTCCAAAAAGCCCCTTCTGTTTTATTACCCCATCCTTCGCGTACGAAGACCACATTATCATATTTACTTACTTTCCGCTTAAAAGGTAGTGTACAGAGTTCTTTCCTACCTTTTTTAAGGGAAAAACATTTGAGTTCTACACTAATTTCCCAGTCTTCTTCATCAAAAAGCTTATTGTAAAAAGATAACTCGGCATAAATATAAGTAGTTTCGTATCGATCAAAAACTTGACGATACTTCTTTTTATTATCCGCCAACCATTCTGTGGAGGAGTAAACTTTTAACTCTCTAAACTTGTATTTCTTAAATTCTGGATGCGAATTTCCTTCAGCCATTCCGTTATCATTTTCAAATCCTTAAAAGATAAACTGTAACAATTCCATGTCAATAAGTAGCGTTTTCCACAAAGAACAAAGGAAGTATGAAATAAATGTATGCTTATTCGTTAAAAGAAGCAAGTCATTTCTAAATCAAAAAAGAGGAATATCAATTTTGAAAATTGTAATTATTGTTGGAAGCCATTATTTTTGCCGATAGTTTTACAAACTAAGCAAATCAATTTGCTGTTAATTAGTATAAAAAATAGATATGGCCATAGTAATTACGGACGAATGTATCAATTGTGGGGCTTGCGAACCAGAATGTCCTAACAATGCGATTTATGAAGGGGGCGTCGAATGGAAGATGTCTGAAGGTACTGCTGTACAGGGGAGATATGAGTTAGAAACAGGTAAGATCGTCGCTGTAGATGATGAAAATAATCCTATTGAAGAAGATTATTACTTTATTGTTCCAGATAAGTGTACGGAATGTCAAGGTTTCCATGAGGAGCCACAGTGTGCTGCAGTTTGTCCGGTGGATTGTTGTGTTCCGGATCCAGAAAGAGAAGAAACAGAAAAAGTTTTACTGGACCGACAAGCTCGCTTACATCCAGAATAATAACATCCCTGGCTATGATTTCTATGTTTAGATATTGATAATTTTGTGAATCAAGGGATTAGGTCGTGTATTTGTGAATTTACTGTTTTTTCGTAGGGCTTCAAAATGAATTCTAGTCATCGTTGTAGCTCGTTTTTATTCTTTCAGTTCGTTAAATATGATTTCATCTTTAATTCAACTTTAGAGATATGTTCAATGTTATTATTCCAGTCGAGCGGTGTCCAATATTTAGGATATTTCATGATGATTGAATTTCTGATTAGTTTTTTCTCAGATGATTTAATTCCAATCTATTTTCCAGTCCTTTATTTATATAAAATTTGCGTTTAGTAGTTTTCATCATAAAAATGATGCCATTTCCTTTATTACTGTAAATTCCAGTTACAATTCCACTTTCCGAAAGTGCCTTACTCTCAGATACTATTGGGACAGGTCTGAACACTGAAACAACAATTATTAGGCTGAAACTTATCAAAATTATCTTCGTTATTTTCCTCATAATTGTGATTTTTAAATTGTTAGCAACAGTCACGGCTATGATTATTTGCGTGTCCTTATAGTTATCGAGATAGTATTTAACTTTGCAAGTACATACCAGCTTGAAAATTTACAAGGATTTTCAGAAGTAGGCAAGGGCAAGTAATTACTTATAACCGCTGTTGTAGTAGGATTAAATATTCCAAGGTACAGTTGGTTTCATTATTTTAGTAACCAATTCCTGATACCACTCTAGCTCTCCGATTTGAATTGAAAATAACATTAACAATACAAGAAAGAGGGACAATAAGATAGCAGGGTGTTTTAATTTTTTTAGTCTGTACCCAATATATAGTATCACGAGCATAAATATCGATACACCAATATTTAGGGATGTTTGTGTGTTAAGCCATGAAATTTCCCCTTCAGTTATCAATATTGGAAACATTATTAAGCGCCCCCAAGCAGGCATTAATCCAAAGAATAAGGTGGAAATCATCCAGAGAGCATGTTCCTCAATTTTTTTTGAGTTTACGATAGCCATGACGACCGCCAATCCAAAACCTATCACCTGAAGTGTTTCTGTTAATACTAATCCATAAAAAAAAGAAGCAGAAAAGACAGGTTCAAAACCGCCAATGGCACCAAAATAGACGTTGGTGGGAACAATGGATAAAGCAGAGAATACCACAGCGCCAGCTATAAAAATGCCCAGCATGCCCCAAAGCCGATGTTGTTTTATGTTACCACGTGTAATTAAATAAGGTTGTACACCCATGAGTATGTACCAAGCTATGGCAGAGAGGGCATGTAAATGGTAGGCCCATGGTTCGGATAACCATGTCATAAAATACTGCGGCGTAAACCCGATAAAAATAATGAGCCATGGAATGGCCATCCATTTATGTGTGTTTCGGTACTGTTGAAGTGTAGAATTCATGGTTTAATGATTTTTAAAAATGATTATTACGTATACTTTTTTATTAGATTGCTATGACGGTTTTTAGGTTTTGTATACAACGCCAAATTTTTTGTTGGTACGTTCCCAATCTTGAGATGTAAAGCCCAATTCTTCTTCCATAGATTTGGTACCAATAGCTCTAAAATAGGCTTCAAAACCAGCTGGTGAATACCCAAAAAATAGCACTACCTCTTCTTTGCCATTATTTTTAAAGCCATGCCAAGTATTACGAGGGACATATATTAAATCTCCAGCATTGCCTTCTTGGGTTTCATCATCTAAGTAAATTTCTATTTGCCCCTTTTGAACAAATAAAAACTCTTCTTCATTAGCATGTTTATGCATAGGTATGGCATCACCTACAGGAATTTTTTCTGTGAGTAGTGACATTTCGGGTACGTAACGATCACTTTTGGCTACTTTAATAATGACTTCGGCTTTTCGCGTATTGCCGATATACCAAACTTCGCCATCCTCAGCTTTTAAAACCATACCTTTTGTTGTTTGAAAAGCACTTGAATTGGCATGTGCTAGGTTTCCGCCAGTTAGGCAAAACCCTGCAAAAAGGCTAAGTTTTTTTAACGCGTCTCTACGGGTGTTTTGTCTCATTTATTATCGGATTTTTTTAATTGATTCATTCCTTAATTCTTACTTCAAACAATTCATAGACAAATAGGGTAAATGATGGATTGTTAGCAAGAACAAAAGTCAGAATAACCATAGCTATCAGACTGAATGTGCATAATCCAGTAGTTAATGAAATCTTACGGTGGGTTCTCATCTCCCAAAAAGCAATGGTTAAAATCAGTAATAGATAAACAATTGAAGCATACTTTCTGTCTCCAAGTAAGGCAGCTGTCCTAAAAGCAACCGGAATATAAACGGCAATACTTGCAAACAAAATGAGTCTTTTATGCGTATCGCCATGTTTTCGAAATAAAATGGCAAGCGAATAAAAAATAGTAAAAAAGATGAGCATCAATGAGTTTCCTGAAAAAAACAACATGCTTTCAGAGTGTTTAAAACCATAAATGGTAATCATTATTCCCGTTACTAGCACTGCAAGGGCAATAACTACAGAAAAATACCCTAGGGTTTTGTGAATTGCAAAATGCTTTCGTTGAATTAAACCTGTTTGAATAACAACTAGGCCATACCACGCATACATGGCCGTTGCATGAATAACCATAAGTGGATGTACATCAGAGACATTGTTTGGTAAAACGAATGCGTGTATCGCAAAAATTAGGATACTCCCTGCTAATAGTAGTATTGAGAAGTAGTGAAAGAATTTTGATATTTTCATTCGTTTTATCCCTTAATCACTGCATTAAAAAATTCCTGTAAAGCCGTCCATCTGCCCAAGGGTTCCATAAAGCAATTGAAAATATTCACACCAATGGCCAAATACGTAGCAGGATGTTTAAGGTGTTTGTATTTAAGTGCCGTAATTATGATAAGACTAATAATAATGGCATTGGAAATTAATAGACCCGAAATGGGATTAATATCTAGTGTAAAGCCATTCATCGCAATTTGCAAAAACTGAACGCCCCTACCCAAAGCCGGAAGCATGATTATGAAAACTGTAGATATTAACCACCAAGCGTGATCTTCGAGTTGTTTTCGTTTTACAATAGATTGGATTACAGCATAGCCAAATGCCAAAATCATTGGGATTTCTAAGGCGATGGCTCCATAAAAAAAGTAAGGTTCGAAAGGGCCAAATCGCTCAGGATTGGCAATTGCATTTTGTACACTTTGTATATCGCGATGCATCATGCTCAATGCGGTTAAACAGACTCCACCGGCCAAAAACATTCCAATAATTCCGTTGGTGCGATGCCGTTCTAATTGTCCATGGGTAGCATAATAAGGTTGAATAATGAGGTAAAAATACCATAAGGTACCACTCCAATAGTGGATGTGTACAGACCATGCATTATCTGTTAAATCGCCCCAATAATCATAGGCAATACCTAATTGCATAATGACCATTGGTATAATCATGTAGCGGTGAAGATTCTTATACTTTTTCATAATTAGGGAATAGCGTTAATTTTTTGGATGTTCTTTACTGGTGAGGTGATTTGTAATGTTCCATTCATTTTCTTGTTTTTGAAAAACCCTTAAATGGAAATTACGCGAGCCAGATTCCACGTGTATGGAATGCACGATGGCCATATCTTTAGATAGAAAAGTAATCTCATCAGTTTGATGTACCCTCTTAGCTTGCATTACAAAATCCAGTTGAAAGATGAAGCTCAAATACTTTTTTAGATCCTCACGGGATTTGACTACATCACCTACAGAATTAACCCAATAGATATCGTTTGCATAGGCTGATATTGCCATCTCCACATCTGCTGTATCCCAAGCCTTGTTGTAAGTTTTAATAGCACTGATAATCATTTTTTCATCTTCAGTTGATGTTTCTTCTTGGTTCTGGCACAGCACAATGCCTGTACTAATGAAAAGGGTCAAAACCAATAATACTTTAATATGTTTCATTTGTATTACTATTTATGAATTTTAGGTTGTGTTTGATAGCGACAATGCATTCCTCCACCTTGTCGATTTAAGGAAATAGGGTTGATTCCAATTATTTTTTTATTTGGATATAGTTCTTTAAAAATGGCCCTTACCGCAGCGTCTTTTTTATTTACTTTGCCCATTCCATCTCCATATTGAGGAAGTATAATTACTTTG
Source organism: Saprospiraceae bacterium (assembly GCA_022448955.1). Lineage (GTDB taxonomy): Bacteria > Bacteroidota > Bacteroidia > Chitinophagales > Saprospiraceae > JALEHC01. Next base: position 8,822 of record JAKVCU010000087.1, on the reverse strand, counting down.
TTCGTCAAGAGATAGTTTAAGTAGCTACTTGCATGCACCATATTCACAATGTCTCCTTCTGCTAGATTAAAATAGTTTTTAGCTTTTTGAGACCATTGCTCGTTTACCACTTGGACTTCTATTTGAGGGCTACTATGCGGTATTTTAATAATTGTATAAGGCTCTCCTATGACATTTGTAGATTTTGATAGTATGTTATAATTCTCAGAAAGAATCTCATAATTGAGTTGATTCACAGGATTTAAATCTTTTTCAGCCTCATCCACCCAAGCCAATAGTATGGTGGTGGCATTCGCAAAACGCACAAACTCATCCGTATGCCCTCCTGTGCCATATCCAAGGTAATTACCTGTGATTCGCTCAAAATTTAATGGATCTTCTGCGATGCCAGATGGTAGCCATATGACGTTTTCAATACCACAGCATTTTTTGTAATCGGTCTCTATATCTTCCTTAGTGAGATGTGGATTTCGTTTTAGTGTAACATTTTCAACTTGTATAACCGTACCTTGTCCGTCGGTTTCAAAAGCCCCTCCTTCAATGGCTACTATGGAATTGATGGTGTCTAGTTTGAGTCTTTGTGCTATTTCGCGGTCAATTTTCTCATGGGCTCTAGCGCGTTCCGAAATAGAATCTGGCAGTACATTGGCGTAGTTAGTATATTTAAAATCGATTACTTTTAATTCGTTGGACTCGCTGACTGCGAAAACAGGTCCAGGGTCGCGATACCAGACATCCGTTGGGGATTGATAAACTAAAGAAATATTAGTAGTGTCAATTCCTTTAGCCAAAAGTGAATCTTTAGCGTTAGGCGCTAATGAATCATGCTCTACGATTAAATTTAATTTAACATGAGGATGAATGGCTTTTATTATGGTCAACGTAATACTGTCTTTATCATAATTTCCATAACCCTCTAATGTGCGGTAACCTAGCCAAATGGCTTCATGAGGTTCAAATTCTCCAGGAATTCTAATTGAATTCTGATGGCTAGTTTCGTTGGTTTGGCAAGCACTTAATACAAGTGTTGCAAAAATAGTTATGATAACCTGTTTCATTTCTTAGAAAGTTTAGGCTCTTGTTGGGTTACGCAATGGATACCACCACCATGCCAATTCAGGGTTATAGCATCGAGTTGTATTATTTTGCGATTGGGAAAAAGTTCTTGTAACACCTTGGCTGCTTGGTCATCGGAAACTTTGATTGCTTCTGGCAATCCCGGCTTCCAGTATTTAGCACCCAAGACAGCTCCATTGGTAATTAGGAAATTCAGATAAGAGGAAGCAGGATAGTTTTTTAACGTATCACAAATTTTAAAGCCTTTTTCAAAGAACGTTTCTGCCCATTCTGTTTCTTCGGTTAAGACTACTTCTCTAGACAAAATATCAAGGTTGGGCATGGGGATTCGTTTAATGTTCCATGGTTTTCCATTGGGTTGTTTTTGGCCTAATATGTAGTTATAGTTTTCTTCCAGTGCCTCGCGGTCCAGTCGACTTAAGGGATTGGACAGTGCTTCTTCCTCGGATATTTCCCCCAACAAAACCGTAGAATCATTTACAAAGCGACAAAATTCATCAATATGACCGTTGGCGCCACCCCCAAAATAGTTTTCCACTTGGGGACCTTTGATAGAAAGATCCGTGAAGATGGAACGTTTTAACCAAAGCATGTTGGTTTTTCCAAAAGTTGCCAAAAAGTCCTTTTCAATTTCTTGAAGGGTTTTGCCTTCATTTCTATCTAAAGCCATCTCCTCAACTGCCATCATGCTACCATTTCCATTAACTTCTAATGCTCCACCTTCAGCATAGGTAGTGGACTGTTTTTCTACGTTTAACCTGAGTTGCTTTGCGAAATAGTCGCCGTATCCATCCACGTTAGCGACGATTTGTGGTAAGGAATCTACATAGTTAATTCCCCGATAGACTTTAAACCAGTTGTAGGCTTTCCATTTAAAATCCGCAATACCTAAATTTCCATCTCCATCTTTCACAAAGAAGGGGCCTGGGTCACGCATCCATAAAATCGTGTCGAAGTGATTGTAAAAACTAACCGAATCCATTGGAATGTTCATAGTTTTCATACGAGTTGTTACGTGTCTTTTAATACTATCGTTTACCACTACCATATTTACTTTTATGTGACTGGTGAGTTCACCGACTACTTCAAGTAAAAATGCATTAGCATCGGGATGAGATGGGTCGTCACTCCAGGCGACCCATACCGCTTCTTGAGACTCCCACTCGGGCGGATAAGTGAATGTTGTTTTCTTTGACTTTTCGATCTGACAAGCTTGCAATACCATTGCAGTCAAAATGATAACGACTAGTTGTTTCATTATTGCAAAAGTTTAGGTTCTTGTTGTGTTCTACAATGAATACCTCCGCCTCCCCAATTTATGGGTAAAGCATCTATGGTGATGATATCGCGATTAGGAAAGTATTTTTTAAGAATAGTTTGTAGTTTTAAATCCTTTTTTCTTTCAGATTCAGGCATGCCTTCTTGCCAATATTCAGAGGCAATTACTACACCATTGGTAATAGTAAAATTGGCGTATTCCAAAGCTGGTAACATAACAATGGAATCGCCTAAGGTAATGTCTGCTCGAGATGATTCGTTCAAAATGCCATAGTATAGGCCGGCACTTAATTGTGTTGGATATTCATAAAGCGAATAATCAGGTGCTTCAATAGTTTCTATATGATAAGGTTGACCGTTTGGTTGCTTGGCATTTTTTAGTTGCTCAAGTCCTTTTTCAAATATTTCATAATCACGAGAAAGAATAGCGTTTTTATTTCGGTCCGCTTCTGAAATAACAGTGGTTAAAATGGTAGAATCATTTAAAAACCGTGTAGCAACATCGATATGACCATTGGCTCCTTGTCCAAAGAAACTATCGATCTTAATTCCAGGTTTATCAATTAGCGGAAATTCGTCAAGCCAGATGATTTGTTGCTTTCCAAGTTTTTGAAGTAGAATTTGTTCTACTTCTGCTATGGTTCTATTCGGGTTTCTTTGCGTCGCTAGATCTTTATAAGCAATTATAGTATTGCTATTGACCTCGACAGCACCACCTTCAAAAAATAATCCTGTTGAATCTTTTGCATAGCGATAGCGTTCTTTTAAGTGGTTTGAAAGTTGGCCTCTATCGTCATCATCACATTGGTAATAACCATAACAATTCCATTCAAAATCTAATACGTTTACGTCTTTACCATTAGTTACAAACATCAATGGATCTCGCATCCACGAGGATTGAAAGGGTAATTTTATAAAAGAAATACTATCCATATTTGCTGATAACGCTAGCAAGCGTTCCTTTCCTAAATTCAGTAATGAATCGTTATCATAAACCACTTTAGTTTTTACATATTTTGAAAGTGTGCTTATAATTTGAAGTCGTGCTTCATCATTTGCAACTCCATTGTAGGGCTCAAAATTAAAATCGGTCCAAACCGCTTCATGTTCTTCCCATTCGGGTGGATAGGTGAATCTAGCAACATCCTTTTTTGAGGTATCACAGGATAAAAGGGAAAGAATTAAAATAAACAAGAAATATTTCATTGGTAATTGATTTTAAGTTTCTAATCTTAGTGACTTGTTCGATTTTAAAATGACTGTACTATGGTTTTGTTACGTTTATTGATATTGAGGTATAGCAGTTACTGGGCGGTGTATTGATTATCCACTTCCGAACAAAGTGTCACAAAAGTTTATCCACCACTTAGCCTTGGCAAAGTAATTGAAGGTCAGTATCATCAGAGAAGTTGCCATACTAACTGAAGAATAAGCAAGGAATATTTTTTTATGTTTTTTATAATCCGAGAGGATTAAAACCAAAAGCACAATAAGAATAATAACACCGGCAAGGTATAGGCAGTCCTTGAACGTCAAAGGTGTTGGACGTCCAAATATTGGTATTTGAGGGAAGTATAGGAGTCTAGTCAAGGCAGGTAACATAATCCAAAAGACAGTTGAAATCATAAACCTAGCATGAAGTTCAATTTCTCTTTTATTTAAAATAGATAATATCACCGCATAGGAAAATCCTATTAATGTTACGAAATCCATAAATATGAAACTATAATTTTGACCGGGGTCTGAAATATTTATTTTTAGATTATTTGGAACGATTTGCAACGAACTAAAAACAACGCCACCTGCCAAAAACAATCCGATTATGCCTAATGTGCGGTGCATTTTCATGTTGCTTTTCTGGTATAAGTAGGGTTGTAGAACAATTAACAAAAACCAAAGGGTTGCTGTTAAACCATGTACATGTTGATAAAAAGGTACTTCCGTAAAAATCGACCAATAAGAAAAATAAAAACCGAAAAATGTTATTAGAAAAGGTATTATTAACCAAAGATGTAAATATTTGAATTTTTTCATACCAGAGTTATTTTACGGTTAATATTGCCCAACGTTGGATAGGTGAATTGTGTTTTTGTAATTCTTTTAGCTTGACAAGCATTTAATGCAATTACAGACAAAACGATGATTCCAAGTTGTTTCATGATTGCGTAGTTTTTATTTCTGTACCTGCCATCCAATAGGCAAAGCCAATACTTAGTGGTATAAAGAAGATAGATGCGCCGATTACTTTTTCAGGTAATGAAGGCACTAGGCTTAAGAGTACGCCAGTTGCAATAAGCAAAAGAGCAGGGATCCCCCACTTTTTAGAAATTACACCTTTGGAAGAGAATAATTCTAAGAGAAATATAAGTGCTAAAATGAGGAAACTAAGCAGACCTCCTTGGCCATATAAAAATCGCACGCCACCTCTAATCGTTTCAAAAAGCTGCGGTTGCTGCTCGTATACTTCTAATGCTGGATAATAACTACCTAAACATATCCCGAAGCCAATAATTATAAATATGCTCAAGACGATAAGAATAGCCCATAATAGGCTTTTAAAGGCTTGTGTTGCGTTTTTTAAAAGCAAAATGAAAGCGATACATTGCAACGAAAACCCAAAAATCTGCCAAGCCCAAATATGCTTTAAATCGTCCCAAACCCTATAGATAAATAAGGGGATTTCGTTTGCAGATCGCTCCACACCAATCCAGCCAATAGTATATTCAAAACCAATGGTAATTAGGATACAAAGTGTACCTAAAAAAAGGATGAAACCTGCCAGATTGGTTTCGTTTTTTAAATGCAATTTGCTAATCATAGCTGTGCTTTTTTCCTGAGCTAAACCATGTTGTTTCTGGATAGAAATCCTTCCATGCCCAATTGTAAGCAAGTGTAGATGGCATTAATTCTCCTTTTGAGTTTGTTGCCCAAGCGGTTAAGCCTTCAACATTAAAGTGAATGGTCATCGTGGTATTTGCGAGTGTATATTCAACTGGACTTTGGTTTTTATATAGAGCGTTTAATGGAAAGAATACAGACGTATCCGCTATTTCAATACCAAGTCCTAGATTACTAATATCATGCTTACCATTATCAAAATAACGCCCATCCGAAGGTTGCCATTGGGTGTAAATTGGTTCTTTAAAGACTTCTGAAGGAAAAATAGCATTTGTCGTATCGGTATTAATTAAGACCTTAGTATCTGGATGTTTATCTTTCCAAAACTGCCATGTCGTTTGTATACTCGGTTCTAATTGTAGGGTTTCGCCTTTGCGTTGGCCATGTATAGCTTTGTTAGATAATTGATTCCATACGGTTTGGGTTTGTCGGTCTACCATTAATAAATTATTATCCATTAAGGCGAAGCCAAAATCAAATCCTGCCATTTTGGTATTACTTTGGTCTTTAAATAGTTTGGCACTGCCAACTAATGGACACCAGGTAAGGAGGTAGTTTTTCTCCTGTAGCTGTAGATTGGCGACTTCAAAACCTTCCATATAGGTTAAGGGAATTGCTAAAGACTCATCTGCTAATTCAATACCAAGCACCAAATCATTTCCATCTAAAAGCAAATTAGAACTGGTATTAAATGCTAAGTGGTCTAAACCTTTTAAAACAGGCATATCGTAAGGTTTAGGTTCAGTTCCTGGCCAATCTTGTGCCACTAAATGGATGGTGGTGACTTCTTTTGAAGACGCATCTACAATGGTATTGTGTTCCTCATTATTTTTGCAAGAGACCAGAACGAGTAAGATGAACAGCTGTTTTATGATCGAGTTTGCTTTCATAATTTACTGCTTACAATGTGTTGGGGTAAAGCCTGAATTTTTATAGGTTGGATTTTCTTGTAGGTTAATGATCGCCATAGCCATTCTGCAGGCCCAAATTGATATCGTGAAAGCCACCAATGGCTCCAACCTATTTGTAGTACCAAGATTCCAATGCCTATCAGGGTGAAGTATACAGGGCTTAATTGTGCAAATAATCCAAAGCCATAGCCCTGAAAAATGATTGCGCACAATATGCTTTGGCTTAAATAATTGGTTAATGCCATACGTCCAAAAGGTGCTAAAAGATTAAGGCGTTTTTGCCATACAGGTTTGAGATAGAGCAGTGCTATACCACAAGCGTAGCACATACCTAAAGCAGGCACACCATAGGCATATACAATAGGTTCAATAATACCTATTGGAGCCATGGCATAATAGGCACCAGTAGTCATCATATGGGCCATGATTATATTGCAAGGAATACCAATTGCAGCGCACCAGATAAGAATATTTTTGAGTTGTGCTTTTCGTGCGCTTAAGTTTGTAAACCAACGATTCTTAGCGATGTAATACCCTAAGAGAAACATGGCGAAGACTTTAAATAAACGTCCTGTAAATATTAAGTCTGGGTAACGCCCGAAAAAGGTTCCAAAAATGTTGGTTTGTATAATTTCTAAAAACGTACCAGATTGGTAGGTTAAAATAATTTGTTCAAACATTTCCATGCCTGCAACTTCTCCTGCGGCCTGAGTACCTTGAGCCATATACCAGCTAATGCCATACTGTAGTACAGGAAGTATGGGTAATACAAATACCAATCTCAATAGTGTTTTATCACTGCAGTTTCTAAAAAGGATAAGCACAAAACCTAATACTGCGTAGGTTACCAAGATATCACCAACATAGAATAAAAAAGCGTGGGTAAGACCAATACAAATTAGGATAAATAGTCTTCGGCTAAAGCGACCGACAAATGCGGTATTTTGAGCTTTTGCACGTTGCAATTGTAAGCCAAAACCAATGCCAAATAACAATGAGAAAATAGAGTAGAACTTACCTTCGGTAATAAAATGAATGCCCCACAGTATATATTCTCCAAAGGTATAATGGGTTAGCGCTTCTTGCTTTTCAGGGGATAAAAACCAATAACCAGAATGGTAGGCCATATTGGCTACAAGCACTCCTAAGAGCGCAAAGCCTCTTAGAACATCGAGTATTTGAAAACGCTGTGTAGTTGGTGTTGGTTGCATTTAAGTTAATTTTTAAGTCGTTTCAATTGTCTCCGAAGTCTAAATACAAGTACTGTAGGAATTAAGGCTACTAATAATCCTAACAGAAAACCTTTAGCACTGTAAATAAGCGTCATATTAGTATCAATATCGTGGCGATGATTCCAGATCTCGACTATTTTACCGTCTTTTATTCTGAACACATTAATGATGGGTATAGAAGTATTTCCATACATGAGTTTGTTTAAAAAAGATTCAGCTTTATAATTAAAGGTCCAACGTGTGGCGACCAGATCACCTTCGGCAATTTGCCAATCGTAGTCAAGGTTCATGGTGCCACCATCCCAGAATCGGTCTGCGATTATTTTTTGCTCTATTGCTGGCTCTACCACATTTTTTCGATCACCAATATCATGCACGATATAAGTGTCGGCTACATACTCTGAGTATTTATCTGTATTGTCAGAATTCCAGAGATCTTCGTAAAAGTTCAAAGCAATTTTTTTATTAATCTCTTGTTGAGTTTCTGCTGAGTTTTTTTTGCTAATTGTATTGGACTGAGCCAAACACATAACTGGTAGAAGAAAACTTAGACTTAGTGTTATTAGACGCTTCATAATTACAAGATTCGTTGGTTTATGCAGACTCTGCTTGGAATGAAAAGAATAATGCACTTATAGCCATCATAGAAATTAGTAGCATTTCGGCCTTCCAGTGTCCGCAATAAATGAGCCAGATTTCATTTATATATTGAAATCGCTCTTCTAGATTTTATGGTGTACTTTGTTGTAAATAGATATAAATACCGATGACCACATTAATCAATAGGGAACTTAAAATCCATAAACTTTTAGCTGATTTCATGTTAATCCATATTGAGTATTTTAATAATTCGATGTGAAATTAGAGTTAACTTTAGGTTGTGATTAACACGTATCTCCCAAAAACTATCAGAAATGTAACATGGCCTTGAAACCCTTTTAAACAAAGGATTTCAGAAGAAAATAAACATCTTAATTAAGATAACCGAACTACTTTAAGAAGAATACTTAGAAGGGTTTACACCAAATTTTTGGGTAAAGCATTGGGTAAAATAAGAGACGCTATTGAAGCCACAGCTATACGCCACTTCCGATACGTTTAAATTATTGTCAGCTAATAAATCTGCTGCGCGTTGTAATCTTATATCGCGTATAAATTCGCTTGAAGAAAAATTGGTCAATGCTTTTAGCTTTCGGTGCAATTGCATACGGCTCATTGCCATTTTTTGTTGAAAAAGTTCTACCGTAAATTCAGAATTAGCAATATTGGCATCAACAAGCTCAAGTGCTTTTTTAAGAAATGCCTCTTCTTTAGATTGAATGGTGATTTTAGAAGGAGATAAGGTTAGTGTTTGCGCATATTTTTCTTGTAATTTTTGTCGTTGAGAAATCATATTCTCTACTCTTACAAATAACTCTTCATTATC
>JAKVCU010000086.1 GCA_022448955.1 Saprospiraceae bacterium | reverse complement strand
AATAAAAAATTTTAAATAATTGATTATCAATGATATTTATTTTTCAATTACAAAGTTTAATATGGTTATCTGCTTAACTTATTCACATAAAATAATAGAATGTTAAATCTGTATAACTACATTATTATAGCTTCCTGTATTGTGTTATTTTCTTGCGGTTCTGATAATAAAAAACCACAAGAACCTATTAAAGACCTCAAAAGGTTTCAGTTCCTTTCAGCTAAGGAAACAGGTGTTTTCTTTAATAATCAACTTTCAGTTGCAGAACAAGCAGAGTACTTTAATTATCAATATGCGATAAATGGTTCAGGTGTATCATTAGGAGATGTAAATAATGATGGATTGGTGGATTTGTACTTTGTGGCCAATGCACGACCTAATAAATTGTATATCAATAAGGGAAATATGCAGTTTGAGGATATTACAGAGAAAGCAGGCCTATTGGAGGCGGAAGGCAATTGGTCTGTTGGATCTACTATGGTTGATATCAATAATGATGGATTTTTAGATATATATATATGCATGGCTGGAGATAAAGCAGTGAAATCAAGAAAAAATTTATTATACATTAATAATGGCGACTTAACTTTTACAGAATCCGCAAATGCTTATGGAATAGATGATGAAGGTCATTCAAATCAAGCTGTATTTTTCGATTATGACTTAGATGATGATTTGGATTTGATGGTAATAAATCACTCTGGAAATTGGAATGAAAGAAGGCCTTACAAAGAGTTAGACAAAAGAGGTGTTTTTAGTGATAAACTATTCAGAAACAATGGGGACGCTACCTTTACAGATGTTTCTGAAGAGGCGGGCTTAGAAAAGGATCGTTATGGTTTTGGACTGGGCATTTCAGTAGGAGATTTAAATGGAGATAGATACCCAGATATGTATGTGGCTAACGATTATTTTGGTGCAAACTATCTTTATTTCAATAATGGCGATGGAACATTTTCAGAAAAAATAAAGGAGGCTACTAAGCATATCTCACTCTTTAGTATGGGTACTGATATTGCTGATTATAATAATGATGGCTTGCTAGATATTATTACAGTTGATATGGTGGCCGAAGATAATTATCGACAAAAAACCAATATGGCAGGGATGAATCCTACCATATTTTACGAGGCAGTAGATGAGGGTTTACATTATCAATATATGTTTAATACGTTACATGTAAATAATGGCAATGAGTCTTTTTCTGATGTAGCACAGTTGGCGGGTTTGCCCAATACCGATTGGAGTTGGGCCCCAATATTTGCTGATTTTGATGCTGATGGTTGGAAGGATTTATTTATTACTAATGGGTATGCTAGAGATTTAAGGAATAAGGATGCCATTATGAAATTAGTAAGAGAAGGTAAAATTGGTAAGGATAAGAACGGGAATACTGTTTATCGTATATCTAATATAGATCATTATTCAGCTTTTCCGGAAAAGAAGATATCGAATTATGCTTACAGGAATAATGGTGATATGACTTTTGAAAAAGTGTCTTATGATTGGGGTATAAATCAGTCGGGATTTTCAAAAGGAGCTTCTTTTGCTGATTTGGATAATGACGGCGATTTAGATTTAGTAGTGAATAATTTAAATGCTTTGGCTTGGCTTTATGAAAATCAAAGCGAGAAAATGACAGATTTTAATTACTTAAAGCTAAGCCTAAAGGGAGAAGGACAAAATAGAGGAGCAATCGGTTCAAGAGTAAGTTTGTATACAGCTGATGGTCAGCAACAAACACAAGAATTAACTCTTACGAGGGGATATCTTTCATCTGTAGACCCTATATTAACCTTTGGTTTGGGTACTCACAATAGAGTTGAAAAGATTGAAGTCTTGTATCCAAATGGTAAGCTACTTACACTAGAGAATATCTCATCCAATCAATTGTTGGTATGTGATATTGCGGATGCCCAACCAACAAAAATTACTAAAGCAAATGCACAGTTATTTGCTGAAGTGTCAAAATCATTGGGAGTAGATTTCAAACATACAGAAAACGATTATGATGATTTCAAGAAAGAAGTTCTATTGCCACACAGAAATTCTCAGCATGGGCCAGGAATAGCAGTCGGAGATGTAAATAATGACGGCTTAGAAGATTTTTATATCGGTGGTGCGGCCAATCAATCAGGAATGATGTATGTGCAAATGGACAATGGTACATTTCAAGCAACCAATCAAAGCTTCAGTAAGGATAAAGCATCTGAAGATATGGGGGCTGTCTTTTTTGATGCAGATAATGATGGTGATGCTGATTTGTACGTAGTAAGTGGGGGAAATGAATTTTCTCCTACCAGTGCTTTATTACAAGATAGATTATATCTCAATAATGGATCGGGGGTATTCACTAAGTCTACGCAGTCTTTACCTACAATGATAACTAGTGGGAAAGAAGTTTCGGTGAATGATTTTGATGCAGATGGCGATTTAGATTTATTTGTCGGAGGACGCATTATTCCGGGTTTGTACCCATTTGCTCCCAATAGTTATGTATTACAAAATAATGGAGGTTCCTTTAGTAATGTGACAGCCAGTGTCGCTCCTATGTTAGAGAGGCCAGGCCTAGTGACAGACTCTGAATGGGTTGATTTTGACGGGGATGGACAAAAAGATTTGATAGTAGTTGGCGAATGGATGTCCGTTATGATGTTACAAAATAATCAAGGCGTTTTTCAAGATGTGTCTGCAAACTATGGTATGGACAGGCAAACTGGATGGTGGTATTCTATCGCTACCGCCGATTTTGACCAAGACGGTGATATGGATTTTGTATTGGGTAATAATGGGTTAAATTATAAGTATAAGGCAACCGCTGATCAACCTTTCCATATATATGTTCACGATTTTGATGATTCGGGTAGTAAGGATATTGTATTAGGATACTTCAATCAAGGAACATTATATCCGGTAAGAGGAAGGCAATGTTCTTCGGAACAAATTCCAAATATTAAAGAAAAGTTTGGATCTTACTCTTCTTTTGGTTCTGCTGATTTAAGAGCAGTTTACGGTGATAAGCTAGATTTGGCATTGCATTATACAGTAAGTAATTTTGCAACTTCTTATGTGGAAAATAATGGGGTTGATGGTTTTGCAATTCATAATTTACCACAGGAAGCCCAGTTTTCAGCAGTAAACGGTATCGTTGTAGAAGATGTGGATGCTGATGGAATTAATGATTTGATAATGTCTGGAAACCTACATGTTTCAGAAGTAGAAACCCCCCGTAATGATGCATCTATTGGCTTGATATTAAAAGGAAATGGAGATGGTACTTTTGTTCCTTTAAGTGTACAGCAAACAGGGTATTATACGCCTGGAGATGTAAAGGATGTAAAATTGTTGAAACAAGGTGCTAAAAGACTGTTATTAGTAGCAAATAATGATGCTCCACTACAATTGTTAGAGTTTTAATCACAAATAATCATTGAGTCTCTCTTTGAATCAACACCTAGCACTTTAGCTGAGATCATCGGATGCAAAGAGGTAGCACTAATTGTGTTAATTTAATTTCTACGCATTTTTTTGCTACTTCTTAAAATATAATATCTGTAATAATTAATGGAAGAATTTTGTTAGCTTTTCAAAAAGCTCTTTTTCCATACCTAAAAAATGTACTCCTTGTACGTAAAAATATATGCTTTCGCAGATTACTAGCCTCTAAGCTGCTAGTACTCTCATTTATTTTAGTGTTTTCTTAATATTTCAATCTTTTTTTGATAGCTTACTAAGGACTTTTTAGTAGTTATTCGGCGCTTTTTTGCACTCTTTTGTGTTCTTTTTATAAGAATTCGGTAACAGAAAGACTTAAAAAATCTTAAAAAAACGAACTAAAGAAACTATTCTAAATTGCAATTGTAGTTTAAAATGGTAATCGAAGAGTTGCATATTTTTCTCAAAACGCAAATTTTGTTCTAATTTGGAGCAAGCAACTATCTCTTCGGTCATATGCCCGGAGCGCAGCATCAATATTGGTGTACAAACTATACATGTTATATGAAAAGCAAGGCGGACTTGTTCCATCTGATTAAGGCCATGTCTAAGTCAGAGAAACGCTATTTCACCTTAGATGCACAAAAGACTGGAAAAAAAGGAAGCAAATACCTGGATTTGTTTCAGGTAATTAATGCCATGAATGATTATGATGAAGCAAAACTGAAAAAGAAATTTGCTAAATCTCTCCATTCTGATAAGGCTTACCTCTATGAAGCGATTTTAAGTTCCATGAGAGATTATAGGAGTTCCAAATCTAAGATTGCTCAGATTAAGGAGATGATCCTAGATTCGAATTATCTATACGAGAGAGGACTTTATGATCAATGTGAAGAACGATTAGATGATGCAAAAGCATTGGCTTTAGAATTAGACGAACAATTAGAGCTTTTAGAGATCAATAAATTGGAAAGAATCTTAGTTTGGAACAAAAAAGAATCTAATTATGAAACTCAGCTTGATCAATTAAGGACGGAAAAGCAAATTAGTATTCAGGCTATTGAGGAGGAATTTAAGTATTTGGATATCTATGATCAATTATCTAAAGAGGTGATAAAGAGACCAGACTTGGACGACCCTGCAAGGAAAGAGGAATTTAATAAAAACTTTTCATTATTGATTGATAAACACTTAGCACTACCAGATACACCTCAAGCCTTACGAAAGTATTATCAGTGTCTGGCACTATTCTATCAGTTACAAGCCAATTATGAGAAGGTATTTGAATATTATAGTTTGGTTGTAGATTGGTGGGAGCATAATAAAAAAATGCGATCAGAGGAATTCTTTAGATACATTGTTGATATCTCTAATTTATTGTTTATCTGCTTGAGATTAAAAAGATATGAATTATTCCCAGATTTGATTAAACAGATAGAAGCATCTACACCAAATAATCAACATGATCAGCGGATTGTGTTTAAGCGCTTATCATTGTACAAGCTAGTCTATTTCATTAATTCTGGAGAATCCAATGGAGCTAAGGCATTAATAGCTGAAATAGAAGAAGGTATTGAAAAGTTTAAGATTTCTATTGAAAATAATTTACCGCTAATCGGCAATACCGCCATCTTAGCATTTATCCTTGAAGATTATCCTGCTACATGTAAATGGGCAGATCAAGTCATTAAACTTCGAAAGAGAGATGCACGCCAAGATGTTCAAAGAGCAATGCATATCCTTTACCTTATTGCTACCTTCGAATTAGATAATATTGATCTTACGGATAATGCTATCCGATTAGTACAAAGGAATTTAGCACAGCGATTTGAAGGGAAAGCAGGTATTTTTGAAATAACTATTTTTGAGTATATCAAAAAAATGCACAATACAGATGTTCAGCAGCAGCAAGGAGTATTGATAGATTTAAAAGAAACCTTCGAATCATTAATGGCCAATACATCCACAGAAATTAAGAAAGGTACTTATGGCTTGGATGAATTGATTATGCACTGGATAGAAAGTAAAACGACAGATATTAGTATCATAGAAGCTATTCAGGATAAACAAAGTAAATTACAAACGGCCAACAACTAAAAAATCCAGAATGCCTGTCCATTCTGGATTTTTTTCGTTCTAATCTCTCTTGAGGGTCGTAAAGACAATAGAATTTTCTTTCTTCCTAATATTTACTACTCTATCATTTAAGTCAAAAATAAAGAATTGAGGTTCTAGTTCTTCAGATTCAGATATACTGATATCAATATCTCCAAATCCAATCAAGCACATGATTTTCAGCTTCCCATTAAAAAAAGTAGTGTATTGACCTTTTTTTGCAGAAAAAGTCACGGATTTAGGATTAAGTACTCCACCTTTAGCTTTCGCTAAAGTTCCAGCAGGTGAGGCCAAATCATTTTCCCCATCGCCAATTGGAGCATCATCCTCTTCCTTTGGTGGATTTATAGCTGAAACAACAGTGATCTGGCCATTTAAAGATCCGATTAAAATACCCTTTTTACTATTCAAAGGAAATTCAATGGCTCTATTATTATCTATTAGATAAAGTGTTTCTAAGTCAGATGAAAGGGTAATTGTATTTAGCATAATGGGTGTATTTGAATTGTCTTTATGGTTAGAATCATTTTCTTGAGGCAATTGGCCAGCATCTCCAATATCTGGATCAGGCGTTTTGGAAACGCCTTTCAGCCAATTCAAAATTTGCTCGAAGATATTCATAGGTACTTGGGCTTATTTCCTCAAAAATAGTTAAAATTTAGTATAAATATCGGAAGCTATCTTGTCAATTTTTCTTGTAATTCTTCCAAGGAAACACCTTTTGTTTCTGGCATCATTCGCCAAACAAAAAGTAATTGCAAAAACATCATTCCTGCAAAGAAGTAGAAAATGAGATGTTCTCTTCCTTCAAAGTAAGCCAAAATTGGCGTTGCGACCAAAGTAATGATGGCTGCAAATACCCAGTGTGTTCCTGAACCCCACGCCATACCTGAGTTTCGAACCGTATTGGGGAAAATTTCAGAAATGAATACCCAAATGACAGCACCCTGTCCAATTGCATGGGAAGCAATAAATGCACATACAAAAATCACCACCATCGTACCTTCTGCATTGGTCGCAAAGGCCCATCCAACTGCTAATAATGACAAAATGTATCCAATAGAACCAATATACATTAATTGCTTTCTTCCTGCTTTGTCGATTAAATACATCCCTAATAAGGTAAAGATTAAGTTTACTACCCCGATAGGAACAGAAGCTCCTAAGGTGCTATCTGCAGCAATACCTGCTGTCTCAAAAATCCTCGGTGCATAATAAAGCACAAAATTGATGCCTGATACCTGATTGAAAAATGCTAATAAAAATGCTAGAAGGATCGGAACATTATATTTTCCAGAGAAAAAGGATTCCCCCTTTGTATCTTTAATGGAAGAATTGATTGCTGCTAGTTCTTCTTCAATATTAGCATTAGGGTTAAGTTGTTTTAATAGAGTAGAGGCTTGTTCTACGTCTCCTTTTTGCAAAACTAACCATCTAGGACTATTAGGAATACTCAATACCATGAATGTATAAATTACGGCTGGCAATGCTTCAATCCCTAACATCCAACGCCAAGCATCCTCTCCAAAATTGGCTCCAATCCAGTAGTTAGAAAAGAAGGCAATCAAAATACCAAATACCAAATTGAATTGATAGAGTGCTACTAAACTACCACGTTTCTCTGTAGGTGCAATTTCAGAAATATAAATAGGCGCAGCAACAGAAGATGCTCCAACTCCTACACCACCAATAAAGCGGAAAAAAGAAAACATATATGGATCAGTAGCTAATCCGGAACCAATGGCTGACACGGCAAATAAAACCCCAATCCAAAATAGAGTACGTTTTCTGCCAATCAAATCACAAGGAATACCACCACCAAGGGCGCCTAGTACGGTTCCCCAAAGTGCCATCGACATGATAAAGGTACCGTGAAACCAACCTGAAGTATCCCAAAGTTTTTGAATAGGCTGATCCGCACCTGAAATAACAATAGTGTCAAAGCCAAATAAGAAACCAGCGAGTGCTACTGTAATAGACCAAGATAAAGTCTTATTCATTATTTTTCGTTTTGTTTATTTCACTAAAAAACGAAAATTTGACGGAAGTCAAAAATGAATAAGGACTAAATCCTTATAAGTTATCTGCGGTATAAGCCATACACTGAGCCTAAATAGACTTTCAATTATCAACTCATCAATCATTAATATCCCAGGATTTCCAACATATTTTCCGCACTTTGTTCTTCCTGATACATGATATCGACCAAATTGCCTTGTTTATTTCTATAGACAATAACATGTTTAGGAGATGGAATCAGGCAATGTTTGATGCCTCCATAACCACTTAATGCGTCCTGATAGGCACCTGTGTGGAAAAATCCTAAATACAAGGGTTCCTCATCATTTATGGAATAAGAAGGAAGGTAAACTTGACTTTCATGAACCTCTGAATTGTAATAATCAGAGTTATCACAACTCAATCCCCCAATATTTACTCTTCGATATTCATTTTCCCATTTGTTGATGGGCAATAGAATGAATCTTTCGCCAATTCCCCAAGTATCTGGTAAGGTGGTCATGAGAGAGTTATCGATCATATACCAAGTCTCTGAATCATTTTGGCGTTTTTGCGCAAGCACAGAAAAAATAGTAGCGCCGCTCTCACCAACGGTATACTTTCCAAACTCCGTATAAATATTAGGTTCAGGAACTTCGTCTTCTTCGCATGCCTGCGAAATAAGGCTTACAATTTCTTTGATCATATACTTATAATCAAATTCAAAACCGAGTGAGTTACGGATAGGCATACCTCCTCCAATGTTGAGGCCCGTAAGATTATCCGCATGCTTTTTCATTTCGCAATACAGTTTCAAGGCTTTCTTCAACTCGCCCCAATAGTAGAGGCTATCTTTAATTCCTGTATCTACAAAGAAATGAAGTAGCTTAAGTTCAAACTTGGGATTGTCTTTGATTTTTTCTTGAAAGAATGCTAAGACATCTGCATAACGAATTCCTAAACGAGAGGTATAAAACTCAAAATTGGGCTCTTCCTCTGTTGCCATCCGGATACCTATTTTACATTTTCCTTCTACATGCTGCTCATAGAAGTTGATTTCCTCCATGTTATCACAGACAGGAATAACATTCGTCCAACCATCATTGATCAATTCTACTATTTTCTCCAGATAGCGTTTGGGTTTAAAACCATTACAAATAATGATTTTATCTTTAGTGACCTTACCTTTTTCGTATAGTTTTTTGATAAGTTCGATATCGAATGCAGAAGAGGTTTCGAGCTCTACATCATGACGAAGAACCTCGTTCATAACGTAACTGAAGTGGCAGCTTTTGGTACAGTAGCAATAATGATATTTACCACGATAACCAATGGTTTTCATGGCTCTAGTAAAAAGATTGCGTACCTTTTTTATTTGAGAACCAATTTTTGGCAAATATGAAAGCTTGATTGGCGTTCCATATTTGTTGATCAAGTAGTGCAATGGCACTCCATTAAAGACTAAATATCCGTCTTCAATGTCAAATCCTTCTTGAGGAAAATAAAACGTCTGATCAATCAGATCGAAGTACCTGTTTTTCACGGGCTTAGAATTAATTGAAAATAAGAAAAAATTCCTTTCGACCCACCCTCTTTTGGGTGTCTGAAGTGATAAATATTACTTCATTTTTGCCTCGCAAAAGTAGTTCTTAAATTGGAATATTTGATTGATTCCAAAAAATATTTTGACTGCTAATCGGAACACTTTTGTGACTTACTATTTTTCCCTTATCATTGCAAGCAAAAAAATAAATGGAAAAGATTGATCCACTAAACCAAGTTGCTGAATTTCACCGCACTTTTAAACATCCTGTCTTAGAGACCCCTACTATCCCTGGGCCCGACCGCTGTGCGCTGCGTGTTAATCTACTCGCCGAAGAGGTGAAAGAATTGCAAGAAGCTATAGAAGCAAAGGATATCGTAGAAATTGCAGATGCTTTATGTGATATTCAGTATGTACTTTCTGGAGCGGTGCTGGAATTTGGATTGGGCGAAAAGTTCAAAACACTTTTTGACGAAGTACAACGATCGAATATGAGCAAAACTTGCAAGAGCAAGGAAGAGGCAGAAGCGACTATGAAATACTACAAAGAAGAAAAAGGTTTTGATAGCTACATGAAACAAGCAGGTGATGTATGGCTAGTCTATCGCGAAGGCGATCATAAAACTTTAAAGTCAATTAATTATTCTCCTGCGGATTTGAAATCAATAGTAGAAGAGTAATGCGATGAAGCCATGCTATTCTAGACGAATTTTTAGAGTACTTCTTGGCCATATATACAATGATCCGAAATTGGGCAGCGCATACATGCTGGATTCTTGGGATAACAACATCTTTGTCCGTGATACATCAATGCTTCATGATGGTCATACATCTCTTGTGCGTCCCAATCTTTGGGTAAAAAGGCGGTCATTATCTTTTCTGCTTTGGGAATACCTGCTTTTTTAGGAATCCACCCCAGTCGCTTTGCAACTCTCAAATGGTGAGTATCTACCACCAAAGCAGGGAGCTGCAAAGTGCTAAAGTTTAATACGGCTGCACTAGTCTTTGCACCAACTCCCGGAATCTGCTCCAACCATTTTCGTGCCTCTGGGCCTTTCATGCCTTTTAAAAAGTCCAATGAAAGCTCTTTATCCACATGGGCTTCTTTTACAATATCTAGTGCGGCTTGAATGCGTCTTGCTTTTTGTCCAGGAAAGGTGACAGAATAGATACTTTGCACTAGTTCTTCCGTATCAGCAGTGCGAACATCTTCCCAAGAGGGAAAAAGTTCTCTCATATTTTCGAAGGCTTCTGCCGTTCTTTCGTTCTTGGTGCGATGAGAAAGCATAGCCCCAATCATCTCTGATAAGGGATCATTTTCTTGTGGATGTTGGAATGGCCCTTCGTAATAACGAACCAATAGGGCATGAACTTGTAGTGCTTTGGTAGTCATATTCTTCTCCATAATCGAAAATTCTCTGGAATACCAACTCTATATACCAACTATTGTTTAGAAACGTTTATCTTTTACTTTAGGTTTTTAAAATTCTATTTTAAAAGTAAACTATCTTCTTCTTTGGAGACCAGTGAATTACAACGTCAGATTTCAAGAATTAGCATCCAATGGTTGCTCGAAGAACCTTTCTTTGCGCATATCATTGGTGGATTGTCTAAATCCTTGAACGATCAAGTAGCTGAAATTGGCTTGGCACTACAAGAAGATTTTACTTTTGTATTAGCTGTAAATCCTACATTTTGGTCTTCCTTATCCACTCAAGAACAGCAAGCAGTCATTAAACATGAGGTGCTACACTTGCTATTTTTGCATCCCATTTCTAAAAGAGACTATTTGAATGAACGCCTATTCGATACGGCTGCCGATTTAGCAATCAACCAATATATAGCACATCTACCTGCTCATTATGTACAGCTTGATGATTTTAAATATCTAGATTTATTACCACAGCAATCGGTCGATTATTATTACCAAAAATTGCAAAATCATCAAGAAGAAATAGCTTCTTCACAAGTTCAACATCAGCAGTGGCCAAATCAAGAAAATACAGATTCTGCGAAAGCAGATGTAGCCGCAATTAATTTAAAGCGTTTTTTGCGACAGCTCAGTGAACACTTGACAGAGAAAGAGTTGGAGCGTTATGGTGTCGGAGCACAAACTGCAGTTTTAGCCTTACGGCAAATGAATAAACCAAAGGTCAATTGGCGTAGATTATTACGAATTTATCAGCATAGTAGCCAAAAGACCTATCTTAAAAATACAATCCAACGTCCTTCCAAACGCTTTGGAACCATTCCGGGCATTAAGGTAAAACGCCATACAAAAGTAGGCGTAGCTATTGATACCTCAGGAAGTTTGCAAATGGAAGCGTTTTATGCCTTCTTTGGCGAGATACATGCTATGTGGCGCGGTGCGAATGAGATTCAAGTGGTTGAATGTGATGAATGTATTCAGAAAGTTTATCCTTATAAAGGTAAAACACCCGAATATATTCAAGGAAGGGGGAGCACCAACTTTGATGAACCTATTGAATGGGCGAACCAGCATCGAATGGATGTTCTTTTATATTTTACTGATGGTTATGGACCAAAACCAAAGGTTTTGAATAGAATACCTATTATTTGGTTGATTACAGAAAGTGGGATTCAGCCAAGCCAAGCGGAATGGGATCAACTTCCAGGGAAAAAACTCAAATTAACTGCTTAAATGCTAGAACACGAATACATCTATTATGGCACAGAAGTTAATGCCAACGAATTGATCCGCTTTGCGGCTCACCTCATCCAAACTAATTTGAATGGAGAGCTTAAGGGCCGTCCAAAAACGCCTTTATGCATTTGGGGAAAACATGGTATTGGTAAAACAGAAATTGTGCGTGATTTAGCGATACAGAATGGATTTAAGTACCAATATATTGCGCCTGCACAATTCGAAGAAATGGGCGATTTGATTGGTATGCCAGAAATTCATGGGGAGCAAACTACTTTTCGGGCACCAGATTGGGTGCCAACAGAAGAAGGTCCTGGTATTTTATTGATTGATGATGTCAATCGTGCGGATGACCGTATTTTGCGGGGTATCATGCAGCTTCTGCAAAATTATGAACTCGTTAGTTGGACATTACCACCCAAATGGCAAATTGTACTCACCGCCAATCCTGATGGAGGCGATTATTCCGTAACACCAATGGATGATGCGATGCTGACTCGAATGATGCACTTAACGCTGCGTTTTGATGTCAATGCATGGGCGCAGTGGGCAGAGTGGAATGAAATTGATCAACGAGGGATTCACTTCGTTTTGACCTATCCTGAGGTAGTGAATGGTCAGCGCACAACGGCAAGGACTTTAGTTCAGTTCTTTAGAGCAATCGAAGAAATAGACGATTTATCTGCGGATTTAGACTTGGTTAAACTGCTTGGAGATGCGTGCCTTGATGAAGAAACTGTTGCTGCATTTATTTCATTTGTACATCAAAATTTAGGCAAATTAATTACCCCTCAAGCAATCATTCAAGCTAAAGATTTTGATAATGAAGTCGCTAAAAATATACAAGAAGTCGTTCAACAAAAAACATTGCGGATCGATTTGCTGTCTACCATCTGCACTCGTCTAGTAAATTACAGTTTGATTCATTCTGATGAAATCAATAAAAAAGGATTTGTAAATTTGACCGCATTTTTAAAAATGCCTTTATTACCGAATGATCTTAGATTGAGGGTGGCGAGGGCTTTAATCCATTCCAATCATTCTGTATTTAAGAAACTAATGTCTGATCCCAAGATTGGACAATTAATTGTAACAAGTTTGGTGTGAAGCAAAAAATAAATGAGGCCTTCACACTTGCCAATATATTATTTTACTTAAACTAGATGCCTCCTAAGTATTTTACTATGAAAAAAATTATATTAAGCCTAAGTTTAGTTTTATTTGTACAGTTCATCTTTGCTCAAGATTATCCTGAGCTCCATCTAAAACAATCAGAAGTAGAATCGCACATTCGTTTCTTGGCGTCCGATGAGTTACAAGGAAGACGCACAGGGAGCGAGGGGAATAATACGGCTGCTCGTTATATCGCAGAAGAGATTCGTAGCCTAGGATATACCTATGCACCAGGTCTAGATTCTTATTATCAAATGATCCCATTTGAGAATATCCTACCACCACAAGATGGGCGTTTACAGATGGGTGATCAGTCTTTCACCTATGGTGAAGAGTATATTTTCCTTTCTGGTGATGCAGCTGATTTGAGCGGGGATGTTGTGTTTGCTAATCACGGATGGGTAGATGAAGAAAAAGGTATTGACGACTACAAAGATTTGGACATTGAAGGTAAGATTGTAGTTGTTCTTCCTGGTGAACCAGACTCTAAAGAACCACTAGCGGTGTTTCAAGCTATGAGCAAAAAGCGCAAAATAGCGGCTGAAAAAGGTGCAATTGCTTTAATTGAATTATATCAATTACAGTTTCCTTGGCCTTTTTTTAAACGTTACTTCAGCGGAGAGCGTTTAGGCGTGAAGAAAGAAGAAGAAGGTAATGCTTCTGGAAAAATTATTTACGGCTGGATCAATGCTAATCTAACGGATATACTTGAAAAGGCAAAAGCAGGTGATAAAGTTGCTGGTTCAGTAAGGAGTACAGGAACGGAGAAAACGGATGTTTCTTCGCAAAATGTGGTAGGGCTATTAGAAGGTAGTGATCCAAATCTGAAAAATGAGTATGTTTTAATGACCGCTCATTATGATCACGTAGGTGTAGGGAAGCAAGGTGGTGGACCATTCACAGAGCGAGATAGTATTTTTAATGGTACCCGCGATAATGCCATGGGAACAACGGCTATCCTAACAGCTGCAAAAGCTTTTGCAGAGATGAAACCTAAGCGTTCTATCATCTTCTTGGCAGTGACTGGTGAGGAATTAGGGTTGTTAGGTAGCGAATACTATGCCGATAATCCATTAATCCCACTGGATCAGGTAATCTTTAATATGAATACAGATGGTGCTGGTTATAATGACGTAAGCAGTGTTTCTTCAATTGGGTATGGCCGTACAGGTACAGATGAAGCGATTGAAACAGCTTCCAAAGCATTCGGTCTTGGAGTAATTCAAAATCCTGCTCCAGAGCAAGGCTTGTTTGATCGTTCTGATAATGTATCATTTGCTAAAAGAGGCGTACCATGTGTAACTCTAAGCCCTGGGATGACTACTTTTGATCAAGAAATTGGAAAGTATTACCACCAAGTAGCAGATAATCCTGAATCTTTGGACTACGCTTATGCAACCAAATATTGCCAGACGTTTATTCATGCTGCTCGCCTTATCGCTGATGCGGAACAACGTCCAGTATGGGTAGAAGGTGATAAGTATGAAGAAGTGGGGAAAGAGCTGTACGGTAAGGAATAAAAATAACCCTTACTATAATCGTTATGCGAAACTTTAAACTTCGCATAACGATTAACGTGCTTCTAATAAATGAAGCACTTGACACTTTTCATAGGTAGATATGGTTTCTGTTTTATATTCTTCTTTAACTTTTTCTATTTTTTCACTGTAGCAGCTCAAAACATATGTGCCTTGCTGCATGACATCTTCTTTCCAATATTCTGCTACCTTAATATCATAAGCTTTTTTCTCATTCCAAAATCGGGTATAAAAGCCAACTTGGCCATCATAAGAGCCACAGTAAATGATATAATCTTTTAGTTCAGGTCGTTCTATGGCTAGTTTCTTCATTTGATAGGCAAAAATGTCGGTATCATATTCCCATTTTTTATGGTAGATGCTTTTAAGAGTAGTAGCGTAGGGAATAGCGAAGATAAGGGCTATCGCCAAAAATTTTACGAAAGTAGGAAGTATAGGATTTTGGCGTAAAGTCAGATAGGGGAAAACAATGAGCCAAATTTGCCGAAAGGCTAAAGCAATAATCATTGCAGCCAATGGAAAAATAGGCGCATCATACCATTCTAGTTTCGTCTTTGAAAGGGAGATTACCAATAAGTGAATACTCATGCACAACCACAATAGGCCATGAAACGCCTTCAACTGCTTTTTGTAAAACCCAAAATGAAAAAACAATGCAATAGGTAAAAGCCAAAGCCAAGGCACAAATTGCACTTGATAAAAACGCTCAAAATAATATGGGAATGGATGCTGATGCTGGTCAACCACTTTAGTGTACCGCCCCAATACAGAATCAAGAATATTAGAGAAAAAGCCCTCAAATAAATTATCCATTACCCAATAATAGGTAAGTACGCCTACTAATAATGTACTTAGCGCATACCACAGCTGAGGCCTTCTCATAAAAGGAAGCAATTGCTTTCGCAAAATCAAAAAGGAGGCAAAAGCAGGAAACCAGAAAAAGGCAAAAATACTTTTTGTCAGAAAACCCAAAAGACTTGCCAGCACTAGACCGTAGAGGTCATTTTTACGTTTTTGTTTAGTATATCGAAAGAAATAGAAAACTTGTAACAGCATCCAGAAGCAGATCATCACATCCTGATCGCCTGTACGAAGAACATGGACACCAACAAAACCAGGGGTTGTAAGTAAGATGAAAATAGCCATTACTCCTGTCCAAACGGATTGGGTAAGCTGTTTAGAAATAGTTAGGAGCAAGTAACAAATGCCTAGTGCAAAAAATGCCGTAGGCAATCGCAGGGATAGCTCACTTACACCAAACAGCTTAAAAAAAGAAGCTTGAATAAAAGTACCCAAAGGTGGTTTCAGATTAGCATAATTGGCCAATCCAGGAAATGCACTGAAATTTTCCAAGTAAGTACCCGTTTCCGCGAAATGATAAGCACGCATGGCAAAAAGTGATTCATCCCACACTTTTATGGGAGGCATATCCAGATGAAGGAAAATGGGGAAGTAGATGGCTGCAATAAAAAAACACCAAGCCAATATTCTTAAAAATTGCTGCATATGCTGAAAATAGAATAAATCTATTGAATGGATAGAATATTTCAAAAATCTTGAACGTTATTACAAAGTAAAGCTAAAGTTTAACTACTTTTATAAACTTAGCGACTATTTTAAATTTCCTTCTGTTGTACCTCCAAAATTAGTTTTGGAACCCTTCTTAAGAATTTTAGCCCTTATTTTACATTTTACCAAAATGGTATCTTGCAAAATGAATGATTTTGTATTTTCGAATCTCTCAGGAATCGTACAAGATTTCCCAGTTTAAACTGCAATTCAATCTATGAAAGCAATTATCAATTTCCGGACTGCAGCCATGTGTTGGCTTTGCTGCTTTTTTACTATTTCTTTATTCAGTCAAGTAACAATCGACCTTAGTGTGACATCAGGTTCTTCTACAACCACTTGTGATGATGGTGTATTTGGAGGTGCTCCTGAGCCACTTTGGCAAGTGAATGTTGAGGGGGAAGGTGCATTGACTTATCCTGCCAGCGGCCTTTGTTTTAATACTTTACCAAACGTACAGTATTCCAATACCATAGATTGTTTTTTGGATATTCCAGCTACTATCGAAGTATGTTTTACTGCTTTTGAAAATGATGGCTTAGTAATTCCAATCATTGGAACTTGTGAAATTGCAGCGGATTGTTCAGAAACTATTTGTCAAGACTTTAATGTTCCGGTAGCTGGTACTACAGAGGCATTTTCTCTTTCCTTACCTAATAACCTTTCCTCTGGAGGAACTGTCAACTTTGAGATAGCCGTAAGTGAAGATATGAGCAATAACTTTATTTGTAATGCGATTGATTTGGGAATAATGGATGGAGGAACCATCATCGGAAATAGCTCCATTGGGGCATACAGTAATATTTGTTCTGATGATGATAATGATATTGCAACCGCTGATTTTGGTATTTTTGAAGATGATCACACGGTATGGTTCTCTTTTACAACAGGTCCTGATGTTGGTCCAGAAATATTTATTGATGTAACAAATGACCCAGAAAATACAGGTGATTTATTAGATGTGCAAATTGCATTATTTGAAACTAGTGATGGTACCTGTAATGGAACGCCAGCTTTAGTGGATAGTGAAGCACCAATTAATAGCTTGGATGCTTTTATGGACTTTAAGTGTGTGCAACCCAATACGACCTATTATTTATTAGTGGACGGGGGTTATTTTGATCCTAGTGAAACGCTTACTGGAGTCTTTGGATTACAATTGACCAATGTCGTAGCCACAGAAGGCAGTGACACACCATGTGGTGCTGATGATCTTGGTGTGGTACCAGAGGGTGGAAGCACTAGTTTGAATGGCTTTTATTCTAATTTTTGTGCCACAGGTACTGGCGATATCAATATTCCTGCTTTCGGGACACAGACTTCAGTGTGGTTTCGTTTCACGCCACCTTCGTCGGGGCATGTAATAGTAGAAGCAACGGCCGAACCAGGTGGGCTTGATCCTTTGGATATTCAAATGGCCGTTTTACGTTCATTTGGGAGTTGTACAGGTGTTTTTATTCATTTGGAAAGTGATGATAATGCGAGCTCTCTTGATCAATCTTTAGAAGTTAGTTGCTTATATGATGATGAGGAGTATTGGGTTTTGGTCGATGGTGCTATTGCGAATCAGTATGGAACCTTTACTTTAAGTGTTACGGATGCTGGTGATATTACCCCAGTCGGAGTGATAGATACTACTATTTGTGCAGGAAATAGCTACACGAATGTTGGGTCAACTTATACAGAAACAGGTACCTATTTTGATACTATACCCATATTTTTTGCATGTGATAGTGTTATTCAAACCAATCTAACCGTTTTGGATTCCATAGAAGTGACAATCAATCAAAGTCTTCCAGCGGTTAATCAGGGCGGTATGAATGGCCAAGCTGAGGTAAGTGCTACAGGTGGAGATGGTAACTATAGCTTTGCATGGTGTACTGGAGAGACCGGTAATACATCAAGCACCTTGATTGGAGGTGAAGAATGTTGTATCACAGTGACTGATGGTTTTGGATGTGAAGTGATTGAATGTTTTACGGTTGACTTTGTTACAGAAATTATTCCTGCCTTCGAAAACGACACCCTTTTATGTAATGGGGATACGGACGGCATAATCGTATTTTCTGGAGTAGATGGATATCCCCCCTACACATATACATGGGAAAAAAATGATGGGACCATTAGCGGGAATGGGACGATTATGGCCGCTGATGACGAAGTTACGCTCCCTAACTTGCCAGCAGGGGATTATACGATAACGATAACGGATTTATTTTTTGATACCACTTTTGTAGCCTCTGTTACAGAACCAAGCCTAGTAGAAGTCGTAGTTGATGAGGTGGCCGCTGCAAGTTGTTTTGGAATATGCGATGGAATTATAAGTGTATCGAGTATTGGAGGTACAGGGAATTATACTTTTGCATGGTCTAATGGCTCGAGCTCAGCTATGAATATCGATCTTTGTGCAGGGGATTATACGGTAACTGTTACGGATGAA
Source organism: Saprospiraceae bacterium (assembly GCA_022448955.1). Taxonomy (GTDB): domain Bacteria; phylum Bacteroidota; class Bacteroidia; order Chitinophagales; family Saprospiraceae; genus JALEHC01. The sequence continues at coordinate 21,801 of JAKVCU010000086.1, read as the reverse complement.
AATGACTGCGAAGCAGAAATGATGATAACGATCACAGAACCAGAGGAATTTATTGCAACGGCCATCCAAACACAGGCGGTTTCTTGTTTTGAAGGGATCGATGGTCAAGCAACTGTAACCACCAATGGCAATCCCATTGCTTTTGATTGGGAAACAGGGGATGATACGCCAGAGGTAGTAGGTTTATCTGCGGGCACTTATATGCTTACGGTTACGAATGAAGATGGCTGCTTAGATACTACTTTTGTGGAAATAACAGAGCCAGTTTCTCCCGTTTCAGTTCAGATTGCGGTTGCAAACCCTATCTCTTGTGCAGGAGAAGCAGATGGTAGCCTACTAGCTAATGTAAGTGGCCCAGGAATAAGCTTTTCCTACAACTGGACGAATGGAAGTACAGAAGAAAGTGCCATCGGACTTAGTTCAGCTGAGTATGGCCTTACGGTAAGTAATGAATTAGGTTGTGAGGCGATGGCAAGTGTTTTCTTTGATGAGCCGCTTCCTATTCAAGCAGCTATTTCGGCTATTGATATAACTTGTTTGGATCCAGAAAATGGAGGGATTATCTTGATTGATACGGTTACTGGTGGAAACGGCGGCTATGAATATTCATTAGATGGAGTAATCTTTAGTGCGGCCTCGGGCTTTTTTAATCTTTTTGAAGGTGGTTACGAAATTGTTATTAGAGATGAAAAGGGATGTGAGGAAGTATTTCCAGCAACCGTCCTAGGACCGCCGGAGTTGGTGGTAGATTTAGGGATGGATATGGAAATCACACAAGGAGAAATCATTGATCTAGTGGCCATAGTGAATAGCAGTAATAATCTTGTCTATAATTGGGCACCATCAGATACTGCTGCTATCATTGCTGATAGTATATTAAGTGCACAACTGATCGAATCTACTATCTTTCAAGTAATTGTTGAAGATACGGTGTCGTTTTGTACGGCAAGTGATCAGATTATAGTCACTGTGAATAGAGATCGAAAGATATTCATGGCCAATGCCTTTAGTCCAAATAATGATGGCGCAAATGATAAATTTATGGTTCAATCAGGAGCCGGAGTCGTACAAGTGAAATCTTTCCGGATTTTTGATCGAAATGGAGCTATGGTTTTTGAACAAACCAACTTTCAGCCAAATGATCCTGATTTTGGATGGGATGGCCAATTTAATGGTCGAGCCTTAAACACAGGAGTATACGTTTTCATGGCAGAGATTGAATTTATAGATGGATTAACCGAAGTCTTTAAAGGAGATGTCATGCTAATGCGATGATATTTAGATGCTAATTTAGTAGACGATGGGTTTTTGCTATTTTATGCCTGTTTTATCATAATAATAAGGCATGATAAAGAAGTATTTACCTTGGTTGCTATTGTTAGGATTGGCGTACTTTCCATTGTTTTTACATTTGGATACACTATCTCTTTCTATATGGGATTAGGCTCGAAGAGCTTGTAATGCCTTCGAAATGACTCAAAATGGCAATTGGTTAGTTACGCACTTTGATGGTAAACCTGAGATGTGGGGAACCAAACCTCCTTTCCTTATTTGGATGCAGGCCACCTTAATGAAAGTCATTGGATATAATGAATTGGCAGTGCGTTTGCCTTCTGCTTTGGCTGGGTTAGCGTTGGTTGGGGTCTTTATGCATTTTGGAATACGGACGATGAAGAGTTGGGCCTTGGGAGTAGCTGCTATTTTTGTATTGTTGACAACAGATGGATTTGTCGATTTTCATGTCACTCGTACAGGCGACTTTGACGCATTGTTGAGTCTTTGGTTGAGCTTGTATTTGTTGTCCTTTTATCGGTATACGCAAGGAAATGATGCAGATCAGCGTCGGAAGTATTTATATTATACGGTATTGTTTGTTGGCTTAGCTACCTTTACAAAAGGTATAGCAGGTTTATTCTTCTTACCTAGTCTTTTTGTATTTGCATTATTGGAACGGCAATTATTACCCACTTTAACGAACAAGCATACTTATTTTGGAATAGCAGCTTTTTTAATCTTTATTTTAGGATTTTATTTTCTTCGAGAAGCCTATAATCCTGGTTATTTAAAAGCCGTATGGGAAAATGAACTTGGGGGAAGGTACGTCAATGCACTAGAAGGAAATGAACAGCCTTTTTGGTTCTACTTCAAATTAATAGCAAGTAAGGAGTTTTTACCATGGCTTTGGTGGTTACTACTAGGTTTATTTTTAGGTTTTACTGGGACAAAAAAGGAAAGATCTCTTACTAGTCTTTTATTGGTCAATTCCATTCTATTTTTATTAATTATCTCGAATGCAGGTACAAAACATGCATGGTATAATGCGCCTGTATATCCCAGTTTAGCCTTGATCTGTGCCTTAGGGATAAGTAAAATATATACACAACTCAATAATCAGCTAACTGTTAGGCCCAATCTAAAAACATTCATAGGTGTAGTATTCTTTCTTGCTATTTTCGGTTATCCTTACGCTAACATTATCGAAAAGGTACATTGGCCTAAGCCACAATATGGCGAGAAACATAGCTATGCCAATTATATGCGTTCTCATACATCCTTGGATCATTGTAGAGTAGGCAACATCAACTATAATGCAAATAACAACTTCTATGTCCACACTTTAAAAGCTCAGGGCAAAGACATTAACATGTTTTATCCAGGGAATAAACAGAGTAATACTTCCTTGAAATATCTCCTTTGTGGGGGAGATGCAAAAGAACGCTTTTACAAAATACATGAAGCCAAAGTAGTGGAATGGTGGGAAGATGGTGAGCTCGTTGAAATTACAGGGTATAAGTGATGATATACGTGGCAGGCAATATGAAAGAGGAGGTATTGATGATGGAGTGAACTGGCGATAAACTATTTTATACAGACTCACCCCATCATATGGTCTCAAAATTTCATGCTCTGTGAATTATTCTTTGATAAACTTTTGCCCTGACCAAGAGCCATCTACACTTCTTAATTGTAAGAAATAAATGCCAGAGCTAAGCTCATTGATGTCAATACGATGATTCTGTAAACCTTCCTGATTATTCCATTCTAATTGTCTGATGGTTTGTCCAATTGCATCCGTAATGAGCACTTTTACATTCGATGGATTCGAAAGCTCATATTGTATGTTGAGTACGTCCTTTGTAGGATTTGGCGAAAGCCTAAGCTGACGTATACTTTGTGTAATCTTTATACTTCTCAATGGAGAATACTCAAATTGTCCATCCATATCGATAATCTTTAATCTATAGATTAGATCTCTATTAATAGGTGTTTGTTGATCTATGAATTGATAATTTGTGCCTGACTCTTCTGCTAATGGGACCCAAGCAATTTTTTCAAAAGAATTATTATCCATCGAACGTTGGATCTCAAAACCAGCAACATTAACTTCATTCGTAGTAGACCACTCTAAGAATGCTTGTTTGTTTTGTGGCCTTACAGCAAATGAAACTAAATCTAAAGGTAAATTTGCATCATTTACCCATACGGCATAACTTCTAGCAGGAACTTGGAAAGTAACATTCCCGCCACTCACAGACATACTATTTGTTGCGGAAGTACTTCCTGCAATTCTGGTTAAAGTACTTCCTTCATTTAAACCTGCAGAGCCAGTATTTACCCCATGTGTTACATTCAGGGTTTCTCCTGCAAAATTGATGGCTACTAACACATCCTTATCATCTGGCCCACCCATCATCTGATAGAATAGAGTAGTAGAGGCAAAACCACCTGAGAAGTTCTGTGTGTAGGGCGTACTAAAACGACTTAATTTATCAATACTAGACGAACCAAAAATGTAGTTCTGATGAGCAGAAATCAAGGCATCAATATCTGCAGACAGATTCAGCGTAGGTGCGTGAGGAATGGCATCACCAAAATAGTCTGGGTAAAAGATACATGGCATGCCAATTTGATTATTCGTCAAGATATAGGCATAGCCTAAGATGGGATCATTTTGCACAGGTTGTCCTTCATCTCTAAAATCATGGTTGTTGATGAAAGTAACGGCATTAAAACCACTCAAGCCACCACCATCAACCATACCAGAGTTGAAAATATTCCGGACATCATAGCCAAAAGCATCGCAAGCATTTTTCAAAGCATCACGCATACCAAAATCAAAGGCTCTCACATCTATGGCACTTTTAGTATCTGAGTCCATGCTATTGAGTACATTATTTACCCATCCATTCAAAACACCGATATTAGAGTCGAAATATTCCCCAACAACCATTCCTGGATTCATGTTATTGTCATGCAAATCATCAAGCAAGTCACCTACAAAAGCAGGATCGAAATGTTTTACTGCATCCATTCGATAGCCTCGAATACCAACATCATTCCAAAGCCATTTACTCCAGTCAAATAACTTGGTCCGAGTGTCATTACTATTTTGGTCATAGTCATAAAAGAACCATAACCAATCCCAATCTCCTCCAAGAAATGTAGAAGCCGTGTTACTAGAATTGGGGCGGAAGTTCTCAAAATTCATTCCTCCTTGGCCTGATGGCATACTATTGAAATCTGTATAGGTTTGATATACGTAATCGTTCATATTGACATTCTGCCCAGAAGTTCCATTATCGTAGTATATTCCATAAACTCTATGATCCGAATAACCACCTGTATTATTAAGATAGATATATAGATTATCTCCAGAAGCATAGAAGTCATCAGAAGAAATGACCAAATGGAATTCGTCGGTTTGACAGCCACTACCTTCTAATACGGCTACCATATCTTCATTTAGTTGAATATCATCAAAGGCTTCGCCACAGTCGCCACCACCATTGGGCTCTGACTCATTGATGCTACCTAAATAGGCCGCCCCTTCATCCATGAGCTTTTGGGTAGTCATATAAACTTTATAGCCAAAACCACCGAAGCCACCTGTTTTTGAACTGATTTTAAAGTAATAATCACCTGAACCATAAGAAGAAGCACCTCCCAAGGGAAGTCGGCAACGATATCGATCTGATGGAAATGCACTTTTTGAACTATTATAGTGAATAGTGATGTAATCTTTCACCGCTTGATTATCTTCAGGGCTACCACCGTCGCGATGATTATATACTACATCTGCGACAGATTCAATACCGCTCGAGGAAAGATTAGAAATTAAGGTATTGATCTCCGCTCTTGTACCAAAGCCAGTAGCACCAAGGCCATACTCTCCCCAATCATATAAATCTTGAGGATCATACCCATTGCTACAGCTACCAAAGCTTGCTCTTGAAGCGGGGGGGAGCCATAAATAAGTAAAACCAGCATTGCTGAGTGTGGAAACTTTAGTATTGAGCTCGGCAGCCCAAGTATTGCCAGAATAACCATTACAGCCATCCTTAGGGTAATCCCAATACCAAGCTTGCATCATGAAGTCTTGAGCTGAGCTCCCTAGGCTAATAAATAAACCTAACACCAAAGCTAAAAAGTGTTTCAAGTTGAACATACGTTTTGATTTTAAGTAGTTAGGCTAGAACCTGTCAGCCTATGGCTGAAATTGGTATAATAAATTCTTTTAGTCAGTTCTAAAATCGTATGTAATTTTCATATCGTCAGTTACTTACGATTTTTGAGCTGACGCCGTGCCTGCCGGCTGGCAGGAATTTATTATACAAGCAATTCTGTCTAGCCGATTATGTACGAAGCATAAAAAGGTACTTCCTACTAAGTTGAATCTGCGGGAGGAAAGGTAATACGCTAACAATTTAATTTATAGATTACAAATTTACATATATTAGCGTAAATTTTGATAAGGAAATGATTTTATTCTGCTATTTTTGATAAATAGTCGACTTTATTTCGTTTGCTGCTCGCTCATGACGGATTACAGTCAAACAAAAACTTCACAACTTTTGGTATTCAACTTTAAACATTCCTCAACTATGAAAAAAGGACTTTTATTTGTTTTTTTAAGTTTGCTTGTCATTTACTCAGTAAAAGCTCAAAGTGATAATGCCTCCAATTATGGTACTGCATGGTCAGGAAATGGAGGCTCAGGTTTTAGCGCTTGGTCATTTAATTCAACTGGAGGTAGCAGTCAATCAGGTATTTTTTTAGGCCAGACAGGCTCAGGTAATGCCTCTGATAGTAATGGCAATGGTGACACTAACGTGGATGGAGACATCAATACTGGGGGTAAAGCATGGGGCTTATACGCCAATAGTGGCCAGCTCTCGGAAGCTTTTCGGTTTTTTAATACTGATATGGATACAGATGACCGATTTACAATAAGTATGGATATAGGCTTTATTGATGGGGGATCAACAGTCGGATTTGCAGTGCAAACAGATTTGGGAAATAACCTTCTAGAAGTTTTTTTTATTGGAGGAGACAGCTTTTTTACGGTCAGTGATGGAGATGGGAATACCAATTCAACAATTGGTTTTACGGATGAAGGAGTGACTATTCAAATTGAGATTACTGCGAATAATTCTGGCACCTATGCTCACTCTACAACAATAACAGCTTTGGAAGGAGGAACTGTCTACAATAAAACAGGCAATTTTAGTACATCTGGACAAGTTGGGAAAATCAGATTATTCAATGCCAATGCAGGTTCAAATAGTTCCAATAACTTATACTTCAATTCGATTACTCATGAAATAGGGGTACTTCCTGTAGAATTGACTTCTTTTTCTGCTTTCGCAAAAGACAATGATGTAGAGCTTATTTGGGAAACGAGTAGTGAAATCAATAACAGTCACTTTGAAATTCAACATTCTACGGATGGTCGAATTTTTGAAACGATAGGTCAGGTTCAAGGCCTTGGAACTTCAAATTATGGTAGGCAATATCAATTCAATCATAACAGTCCTGTTCGTGGAAATAACTATTACCGTCTTCATCAAGTAGATTTTGACGGAAAATCAAGTACATCAGAAATTGTTAGTGTGAATCTAAATACTGAATTAGAGGTGCAATACTTTCCTCATCCTCTAGAAGACGAATTGACTATACTTTGGACAGAAGAACTTGAAAATAGTACCTTGGAGCTTTTAAATGTAAATGGACAACGTATTTATGCTATTCCATTTCTAGAAACGATAAGAATTCCTACCGCTGATCTGCCGAAAGGCATATACTTCTTAAGTGCGAGAAAAGAGGGGAATGTGCTTTGGACAGAGAAGGTAGTGAAGTAGGCATGTAAACTTGTAGTAGAGTGATATTGTGACTGTGTTTAAGCTTACTTAAACACAGTCACTTTAAATATATTTAGCTTTCCTCGGTTATTTTTAATTGATTGTTTTTGGGTACTCTTGGTTTGATGATTAATCGTAGGGATTGATCATAGGTAAAGTAGCCCCAAACCCAATTGAGGAAGACAAAGAGTCTATTTTTAACACCCAAAATCTGGAATAGATGCACAAACAACCATACAAACCAGGCAAAAGAACCTTGGAACTTAACTTTAGGTAAATCGACTACTGCTTTGTGCCTTCCAATGGTAGCCATTGCCCCTAAATCATCGTAAGCAAAAGCTTCTAGGGCTTTACCCTTATCTATATTCTTTAGGTTTTTAGCTAATTGCTTGGCTTGCTGCATAGCGACTTGTGCCACTTGTGGGTGTCCATCTTCATATTCGCCTTCCTCCATGTAAGCAATGTCACCGATGGCAAATACATCTTCAACACCATCTACGCGGCTAAATTGATCTACCTTGATTCTTCTAGCTCGAACAATGGCGCCCTCGGGTAAACCATCGATAGTATTTCCAGTAATTCCAGCAGCCCAGATGACTTTATGTGTTTCAATTTTGCTACCGTCACTCATATATACAAACTCGCCATCAAAATCAGTTACTCGAGTATCGAGTTTGATTTGTACGTCTAGTTGTTCGAGAAACTCGTGGGCTTTCTGAGAAGCCTTATCTGACATTCCAAGTAATAATTTTGGCCCTCCCTGAATCAGATGAATATCAATTTCGTCACAGTTCAATTCTGGATAATCTTTTGGCATGACATATTTCTTCATTTCAGCCAATGCTCCAGCTACTTCTACACCTGTTGGACCACCTCCAACGATAACAATATCAATCAATTTTTGACGCGCGTCATAGTCTGGCGTAGAAAGTGCCTGTTCGTAATCTGCTAAGATTTTGTTACGCAAATAAAGCGCTTCCGAAACTGATTTCATGGGAATACAGCGTTCTGCCAAATCCTCATTACCAAAAAAGTTTGTTTTTGCACCAATCGCCAATACGAGATAATCATAATTAACGACCCCTATGGGAGTCGTTAATTGCTTATGGGTGGTATCGACATGCTCGACAGCAGTAACTCGAATATATACATTTTTACTACTCTGAAACATCTTTCTTAAAGGAAAAGAGATAGAGCTAGGCTCTAAGCCAGACATGGCCACTTGGTAAAAAAGCGGCTGAAATTGGTGGTAATTATTCTTATCGAGTAAAACAACTTGATAATTAGATTTTGCTAGTTTTCTAGCTAAGGTCAATCCCGCAAAACCGCCTCCTACAATTACAACTCTTTTTTGACCAGTTTCAGGAATGTTGATTTTCATTTGTTGTATAATTATTATATAATAATAACAATTTTAGACCATAAAAAGGTCGCTTGGGCAAGATATCTTTTGATGAGTATTCTAATCTCATTTCTGTTTTTTAGAAAATGTATTTACCAGCCAGGCCTTTTCTACTTAAACAAAAAACGATCCTAAACTTGTCAAGAAGTGGCCAAGTGATTTAGATTACAGTGTACTAAGCACCGATTTTCTTTCTGTGGATACCCACAGGGTAGGTTTGGCAAAGTAAATTGAGCAATTCTTGATAGTTGGATTGGTTTTCAATAAAATCAACACCTTCGATATCTATTATTAGAATAGGAAGGTCGGTCTGTGCTTTGAAGAAGTCGAAGTAGGCATTTTGGATCTGTAAGAGGTATTCGGGGGCCATGTCCTTTTCAAAATCACGTCCACGCTTGTCAATATTTTTGAGCAAATCATCAACAGGACGATGTAAGTAGACCAGCAATTCTGGTTTTGGGAAGCTTGCATTTAGGATATGAAAAAGCCTTTGAAATAATCTGTATTCTTCAGTATTTAAGTTGTTTCGTGCAAACAGGAGGGTCTTTAAAAAGAAATAATCTGCTAATAGCGTTTGTTGGAATAGGTTAATTTGGCCTAGCTCTTCTTGAAGTTGCTTGTGACGTTCTGTCATAAAGAACAGCTCTACCGGAAAGGCATAACGCTCCGGCTGTTCGTAGAAAAATGGTAGGAAAGGATTATCCGTAAACTGCTCTAGAATGAGGCGACAGCCAAATTCTTCTGCAATCATGGTAGTCAGGGTTGTTTTCCCTGCTCCAATGTTGCCTTCAATAGCAATAAATTGATGTGGAAATGCAGTGTTTGCCATCCTAAATTAGCAGCTCTTTAAATTTGAATGCACAAAAATATCATTTTAGGGATACGGAAATAAATAAACGACCTGATTTTTTGATGATAATTTTTTCAGTAGACAAGGCGTGAACCTGCCTGTCTACGCAGTCAAGCAGGGAAGGAGAATAGCCTTAGCTATGTGACTGATGAAAAACGATGTCATCTGGAAAAAGGACTGCAAAAATGGGTAGGTTATTTATTGCCGAATCCCTTAATACGGATTTTCAGGCTTTGTCCAAAGTTTCGCTTCAAGTGGATCTTTAGAAGCATCAAATAACTCCATACAGCTTTTCTCAAAAATAGGATGAATCCACTCTGCTGCAATATCTTTGAGCGGAGCCAAAACAAAGTTGCGTTCTTGCAGAAATGGATGAGGAATAGTTAAATGTGGAAGATCTATTACCTCACTTTCGTAAAATAGGATGTCAATATCAATGAGCCGTTCTCCCCATTTTATCTTTCTAATACGACCCATTTCTTCTTCAATAGCCAATACTTTTTGAAGCAATATCTCTGCTGGTAGGGAAGTTTCAATAATGATTGCTTGATTGAGAAAATCAGCTTGATTTTCAATGCCCCATGCGGCCGTTTCGTAAATCGGTGAGCGCTTTAAAATACTACCTACTTGTTTTTCAATGTGTTGTACCGCTGTCGCTAAATTTTCTGCTCGCTTGCCTAGATTGCTTCCAGTATGTAAAATGACTTTCATGCACTCAATTTTTTGTCAAAATATGTTAAATAAAGAAAAAAAATGATAAAAAACTTGCAATATACCGACCGTTCGGTTTATTTTGAAACTGTTTTTAACCGTCTATTAGTTTATTGTGGTAGGCAGTGATCTTACAAGAATGCTCAGTGACAATAGCTTTATAAGGTTTACTGCCCACCTTTTTTCTTATCGTCGATGGTTAATCGTTCACTGTTATTAGTCGTTTTTAGATTAACAATCAAGTACTAAAAAATCTAAATTATCAACCAAGAACCAATAACTATCCACTAATACCTACAAAGGACACCCTTATGACTAAACCAGAAATTATTATTTTATTAAGAGCTGTATTTGCGGACACGCAGCGTGTCATTGCCACTCAGGATAACCAGAAATGTTTTGAACCAGAAGGGGAGAAGTGGTCCATTGCGCAGCATTTACAGCATTTGATTATGTCTGCTGCTCCGGTAGCATCTATATACAAACAGCCAAAAGAATTTTTGTTAAGTTTTGGACAACCTACGATGGGGCCAAGGGGTTATGATGAAGTAGTGGAGACCTATCAGAAGGTATTAGCCAAAGGCTTGAAAGCACCTGCCGCATTTGAACCTAAAGTGGATAATATTTCAAAAGTCAGCGATTTGTTTCCAAACTGGCAAATGATCATTAGTAAATTTGAAGAGCGATTAGCGAACTGGACGGAGGAAGATTTAGATCAGTATCAAGTGCCACATCCTGCGATAGGGCTACTTTCCTTGCGGGAAATGTTATATTTTACAATATACCATACCAAGCATCATTTAAAAAGTATTCAACGAATAATTAAGTAGGCGTAAAAAATGAGTTTGCATCATTCAGCCTAATAACTCAAAATATAAATGGGACAAACCAAGGCAGAACGTACCAGAAAATTAATCATTACAGAAGCTGCAAGAATATTTAACCAAAAAGGCTATGCAGGGACTTCGATGAATGATATTATGAAAGCAACAGGACTTTCAAAAGGAGGACTTTATGGCAATTTTGGAAATAAAGAACAAATTGCAGTGGCTGCCTTTGAACACGCAGTTGGATTAGTGACGGAAGAAGTACGAGAAAGAACTAGAATTTCGAAGCATCCTGTAGATAAGTTAAAGGCAGTGGTCTCTTTTTATAGAGAAAGAATTTTGGATCCACCCGTGGAAGGTGGATGTCCTATTCAGAATACGTCTATTGATGCAGATGATAATAATCCTGTACTCAGAGAGCACGTCATTACAGCCGTTGATCAATGGAAATCAAGAATGGTTTACGTGCTTGAAAAAGGGAAATCTCTTGATCAGGTGAAAGGAGAAATTGATTCCGAAAAGTTTGCAACTCAATTTATAGGAACGCTTGAAGGTGGTATCATGCTTGCCCAATTGTACAAAGACGTCCACTACTTTGATACAATGGCCGAAGTCCTCCTTCAAATGATTGAAAGTTTAACAGACTAAAAAAATACACCCGACTTATGGAAACGATAAAGAATATAGAATTTATTCCACCAGAGTTTAATGGTGATAAAACAGAGAAGCCACAAAAGTATCCGCAGTTGTTGCTTCGAAGTACACAACTTGCTTTTCAGTTGTTTGGACCAATTTTCCCAAATGCAGCTGGTAAAGTTGCCTATCGTCTGTTTTCTACTCCTCGAGTGCGTGCAAAGCATAAAATTTCAGATGAAATTATCGAAAGAGCAAGGTTGTTCGAGGTGCTTTATGGAAAGTCTCTTTTAAAGGCTTATGAGTGGGGAAAAGGAGATAAAACAGTCTTGTTAGTTCACGGTTGGGAATCTCGTGGCACAGCTATGCGAAGCTTTGTCCCGGCATTGGTAGAAAAAGGGTATCGAGTAGTTGCTTTTGATGGCCCTGCCCATGGCAATTCAGATGGGAAACGTACAAATCTTCCTCATTTCAGCGGTGCAGTAAAGGCGATGATTCGTCAATTGGATGGTGTAGACGCTATTATTGGGCATTCTTTTGGTGGGGCTACTTCTGTGTTTGCATTAGCGTGGGATCAAAATGCTCCATGGTTGGATAAACTAGTATTAGTGGGTGTGCCTAATCGTATGGAAGGCGTACTCGATAATGCACTAAATACTTTAAAAGCACCAAAAGTAGTATCCAAAAAATTTAAGTCTATAATACAAGGAAAGGTTTCTGTTCCGCTAAAAGAAGCAAATGTAGCAGAAGCAGGAAAGAGAATGAAATTAGGGGAGGCGCTTATTGTGCATGATAAGCAAGATCCGGTAGTGCCTTTCTCCGAGGCGCAAACCACTTTTGATGAATGGGATAATGCCAATTTATTAGTCGTAGACGGAATTGGTCATTACCGATTAATGAAAAATCCAGAAGTGGTGAAGCGAGTTGTCGATTTTGTTGTAAATTGATTTTAAAAATCAATGAGCGTTCCAAAAAAGACATTTTCTTTAAATAGATCAAGTGCTTTGCAATTCTTTCAGCAATGGGGACAAAGCCTGTTTCCATTATTGTATCTAATATTGGTGCTCATTGGAATGTTGTTTGAAGCTTATTATTATAGCTACTTCAATATCAACATTTTTGCTTACTCGGATATCCTTGATTTCCTTTTAGCACCTGCTAAGGATATTGCCATTATTGTCTTTGTATTACTCTCCATAGCTTTATCTTTTTTACTGTGGAAACTGGATCAATGGATGCGAACTAGGATTCCTAAGTGGTATCGTATGATGCATTTTGGACTAGTAGATACATCCTGGTATCGTATCTATCTCAAAGCGAGTTTCTTGTTTGTGACTGTTGCCTATAGTGTCTTATCGGCCGATATTTATGCACATGCGCATGCTAAAGCCATTGATTTAAAACCTACCATTGACGTTTATTTCCAGAATCAAGAAAATAATCCAGAAGTCCTAACGGCAAAACTTATCGGAAAAAATAAAGACTATTTATTCTTGTTAGATGATGAAAGTTTTGTCCGAATTATTCCTACTAACTCGCAGGTTAAAACGATTCGCTTTACGCGAAAATTTGAGAAGCCTGAATAACTCTAAGAAGGGAAAGTGGCTATTAAAAATTGCCCATGTAATTACTGGTTATATTAGATAAAGACTTAGCCTGATTAGTCAAGTCTGATGGTTGATAAAAAAGGATTTCTATGAAAGAATAAAATGGTATTTGTTAAACGAGAAATCAAAAAATCGACTAGATTTGTGGTCAGGTAAATACCATTATATAGCTAATGCGAATCAAGGGTTGAAAGCAGCCCTTGAAGATTGTTGAAATAAAAAAGATGTAGAGCAGAGTTCTATATTTGGAATATGGACTATTACAAACTTATAGCACTCTACGACTACATCTATGAATGCTATAATACGGAACTCTGTTGGCATTGCCAACGATTTAGCAACAATTCTAAGCCCGACTTTACGGACGAGGAGCTATTGACCATCTATATTTTCTGTATTGTCGAAGAGGAAAAATTTAAGCTTAAATCCATCTATAACTTTACTTATAAGTATTTGCATAGTTGGTTTCCTAAATTACCCTCTTATCAAGCTTTTTGCAATAGACTCAATCGTCTGGCAAGCGTCTTACCAGTTTTAGCCGCTTGTTTTCTGCGAGAGGTCAATCATCAAGGAGCAAGGCTAGACATCAGTTTGCTAGATTCGATGCCTATTATTACTTGTTCTGGCAAAAGAGCCGGTAAAGTAGCACCGCAGTTGACTGATAAGGGCTACTGCTCAACTAAGAAACTTCACTATTTCGGTGCAAAATTGCATAGTATTGCTTTCCACCGACCGGGTAAATTACCGATACCAGAGTTTCTGAGTTTATCCAAAGCGTCTGAGCATGACCTTAATGCAGTAAGAGAAATTCTTCCACAGCTCAAAAACAGAGCTTTAATTGGAGATAAAGCTTATTCCAAAGAAGATTTCAATGAGGTCTTACAAAAAGAAGCTGGCAGTTGTATTTATACACCTGTCAAATTGGTCAAAGGCGAAACGCAAGCTATTCGGCAGTTTAAACATGCTGCTGATAAGCTATTTTCAACAGAAGTGTCTCGCATTCGCCAGCCAATTGAATCTTTATTCAATTGGATTATTGAAAAAACAGATATTCAAAGAGCATCCAAAGTCAGGTCTCGACAAGGACTCATTGTTCATGTCTTTGGCAGAATCGCTGCCGCGATCTCTTTTTGGGTGTTTTAACTCTTGATTCACATAGCTAATAAAAAACTAAAACGAATCTTCATGAAAAACATTTCTAATCTTTTTCTATTGCTTTTATCTATTGCTTTGCTTTGGAGTTGTGATGCTCCAAATGTAGAGGGAATTTGGCAACAAGAGCAAGCCAATACTGCCAAGGCTGTTCTTTTAAAAATAGATGAAGGGTATTCCTTTCGGGAAAAAGGAAGCCGTCGCTGGAAAACTTTTAAAAAAATCGCAAAAGATAAATTTGCCACCAATGGAAATCTATTACTTAGCGTTTTAGATGAAAACAAATTAGAAGTAAAGTCTTTAGAAAATAAAAATCAAAGGGCAATATATATAAAGACACAAAAGGATAAACCAATTGAACTTTGGGCAGTTAATTCAGGTATGAAGCGAGAATTAGTGACCGCTTTCTTCGAAAAACCAGACACCATTGTTAAAGAAGGATTAGTAGAAAAATGGTACTACCCAGAAAATATTGCTGTGATTTTTGATGAAAATGGAGTCATTAAAACCCACAAAAATTACTACCTGAATAAAGATCTTTCTAAAATCCAACTAGGAATGGATCGAAAAGAGGTGGTCAAATTGGTTGGAAACCCGGATAGAAAAACAAAAAGAAGCTATAGCCCAGATTACCAAGTTTGGTATTATGGCAAAAATCAAGGATTGATATTTGGTTCGGAGGGAGTATCTAGAGTTGTTCTAGATATTGAGGAAAGCTCTGAAAGGTTTAGGAGTCTCTTCCTAGAGGCCGAATAAGTTGATATGTTGGTTGTTGGTTAAGGCAGTTAACCAACAACCAACTGAGCGTACTATTCCGCCTGCTTAATTGACAATTGAACACGTTTACGATTGTAATCAATATCCATAACTTTTACGCGAACTTCCTGATTCAAGCTTACCACATCAGCAGGATTTTTTACAAAGCGATTAGCCAATTGTGAAATGTGTACCAAACCACTTTCTTTAATCCCGATATCAACAAAGGCACCAAAATTGGTGATATTATTGATAATCCCTGGCACAATCATTCCAATTTGTAAATCGTCGATGGTTTTGAGCTGTTCCGCGAAAGCGAAAGCTCTGGCCTCTCCACGAGGGTCAAGCCCTGGTTTTTCAATCTCTTTAAGGATATCTTGTAAGGTAGGTAACCCCACCTTATCACTGATGTAGTTTTGTAAATTGATTTGCTTACGCAAAAGTGGATTTTGGATAAGATCGATCAAGGTACAGCCAAGATCTTTGGCCATTTTTTCGACAATATGGTAGCTTTCTGGATGGACAGCGGTGTTGTCCAGCGGATTGGAAGCCTCTCTAATACGTAAGAAACCTGCACATTGCTCAAAAGCCTTTTCACCCATACGAGGCACTTTCTTCAGCTGTTTCCTGCTGCTGAAAGCACCGTTTTCTGCTCTGAAAGTAACAATATTTTGCGCCAAGCTAGGACCCAAACCTGAGATGTAAGTCAATAAGTGTTTACTGGCGGTATTAAGGTTAATACCCACTGCATTCACACAGCTTTCTACCACCTGATCTAAGCTTTCTTTTAATTTTGGTTGATTGACATCATGCTGATATTGACCAACACCGATGGATTTGGCATCAATTTTCACCAACTCTGCCAATGGATCCATCAAACGACGTGCGATAGATACCGCGCCACGAACAGTAACATCCTGATCAGGAAATTCTTCTCTAGCAATTTCCGAAGCAGAGTAGATCGAAGCACCACTTTCATTCACCATGAAAACCTGAATAGGCTTGTCAAATTTGATGCCTCTACATAAAGACAAGGTTTCTCTACCCGCCGTTCCATTACCTACGGCAATGGCCTCAATTTCAAAACGATTGACTAAGTCTTCAATCGTTTTTGTAGCCATGTAAGTATCTGACTGAGGAGGATGTGGGTAGATGGCTGTATTATTTAATAAGTTGCCATTGGCGTCCAAACAAACCACCTTACAACCAGTACGATAACCAGGGTCGATGCCCAAAACTCTTTTTTGCCCAAGCGGTGCAGCTAGGAGTAATTGACGAAGATTGCGTGTAAAAACCTCGATGGCTTCGCCATCTGCTATTTCTTTGGAAAGGTTCCGAAACTCCGTTTCGATAGAAGGCTCTAAAAGTCTTTTGTAACAATCTTGAATAGCTTCTTTGACTTGCTTAGAAGCTTCACCATATCCTTTAAGGAAATGGCGATCTAAATGATAAAGCGTTTCTTCTTCATCGGGGGCGATGTATACCCTTAAAATACCTTCATCTTCGCCACGTCGGATTGCCAAGAGACGATGCGAAGGACACTTTTTCAAAGGTTCTTCAAATTCAAAATAGTCTTGATACTTACTACCTTCCTCTTTCTTTCCTCTGGCCACTTTAGAACGTATGGTGGCGCCTTTTTTGAAAGCATAACGTACTTTATTACGCGCATCTTGATCTTCATTGACCCATTCTGCAATAATATCTCGTGCGCCCTGTAGCGCCTCCTTTGTATCGGCGACATCTTTGTTGATAAAGCTGCTAGCCAAGCCTTGAACGTCGTTGTTTTTCTGCATAAAAAGTACTTGTGCCAATGGCTCTAGTCCTTTTTCTTTCGCTACAGAAGCTCTTGTCTTTCGCTTCTTTTTATAGGGTAGATATAAATCTTCTAGTTCAGTACTGTTGTAAGTTTGTTCGATTTGCTTTTTAAGCTGAGGGGTAAGTTTTCCTTGCTCTTCTATTGCGGTAAGGATGGTATCTTTTCGTTTTTCGAGTTCTTGGAGTTTTTTATTTTCCTTTTGGATTTCTGCGATTTGGACTTCATCCAAGGATCCCGTCACCTCTTTTCTATAACGAGCAATGAAAGGAACGGTGGCGCCATCACTTAATAATTGGATGGTATTTTCAATACTTCTGTGGCGGATGCCTAGTTGGTCGGCGATGATTGAAATGTGCTTACTTTGCATGTGTCGTTTTCATTTATAGTTTTCCTCTTTTATTGGAGGGATGCAAATATAATTGTTATTTGGTGTAATTCTATACACTTTGGTAGCTTCAAATATCTTTGATTTTTAGATTTTTTTTCTTCTATATAGCGTTCAAGTATAAGATGTATATTCATCAAGTGGTTTTATCTATTTTGATAAACCATCAAGCCATATTTTTAGTAATTTCATAGAAAATAAACTATAAAATTAATGAGGACATTTATTAAATTATTTGTGCTACTATTTACCATTAATAGTTATGCACAACAAAGCCTGACTTACCAACAGCCTTCTGACGAGATTTTAGAACTCGCTGATGTTGAACTTGCACCTGGTGTTCAAATGGATAGTAAAGGAGAACATATGGTGCTACTTTACCGTGACCAGTATAAATCAATACAAGAGCTTTCTGAAACAGAAATGCGATTGGCTGGTTTACGAATCAATCCAGTTACCAATATTGGAAGTAGAACAAATTATATTACCAATCTTAAAGTAAAAAGAATTAAAGATAAGGAAGCGACTCAAGTTGCTGGTTTACCCAAAGATGCGAGACTCTCTGGCTTCAGATGGTCACCAGATGAAAGCATGATCGCTTGCTTAAATACAAGCCCTAAAGGTGTGGAAGTTTGGGTACTTAATATTGCGGATGCCAGCGTAAAGAAACTGACAGATGCCAATGTAAATGCCAATATGGGAAGTACAATCAATTGGTTTAAAGATAATCAAAACCTTTTGGTCAAGATGCTCCCAAGTGATCGGAAGCCATTGATTAATACGGCAGAAGCTGTACCTACTGGGCCGACCGTTTCTGTAAGTGATGGTGCAAAAGCACAAAATAGAACCTATCAGGATCTATTAAAGACACCAAATGACGAATTTAACTTTGAACAACTCGCCCGATCTGAGATCAAAAAAGTATCATTGGACGGAAAAATTCAGGACTTCCTGACGTCTGATATGTATCTAGGTATTAGCTTTTCGCCAGACGGAGAATATGTAATGATTAACAAAATAAAACGTCCATTCTCTTATATTGTAACCTATAGTAGATTCCCTAGTGAAAGTATTATGTATGAAGCCAATGGGAAAAAAGTAATAACCGTAAATGATGTTCCTTTGGATGAAGTCCGCCCCAAAGGCTTTATGTCTACTAGAATGGGTAAACGTAGTATGACTTGGCGAGGCGACCAACCGGCCACCCTAGTTTGGGTGGAAGCCTTAGATAAAGGAGACCCTGCCATAGAAACCGAATTTAGAGACGCTATTTATGAGCTGAATGCGCCATTTAATGGAACGCCTAAAGTTATTTTGAAAACACAGCAGCGCTTTGGGGGCATTGAATGGGGAAATGATAACATGGCTATTGCTTATGACTATTGGTGGAACACTAGGAATTTAAAAACATATTTATTCAATCCATCGACTGCGGAAGCTAAAATGATTAATGATCGAAACTATCAAGATGTATATAGCGATCCAGGAAATTATGTTTCTTCTGAAAACGAATTTGGTCGTAATACCTTGACTATCATTGATGATAAATTGTATTTAATGGGAGATGGTTATACCAAAGACGGCCAATTTCCATTTATCGATGAATACCATATTAAAACTGGAGAAACAAAACGGCTTTATCAATCAAGCTATACAGATAAAATCGAGCGCCTTAATTATGCGATCGATATGGAAAAAGGAGAAATATTAGTTCGCATCGAATCAAAAAAAGAATATCCAAACTATTACCTTAGAGATATTAAAAACAATAAGCTAACAGCCATCACAGATTTTGCAAATCCATTTAAAAGTCTGGAAGCTGTTAACAAACGGGTGATTAGCTACAAACGAGATGATGGCTTGGATTTGGAAGGAACGCTTTACTTACCACTAGGCTACCAAGAAGGTGAAAAATATCCCATGATTCTTTGGGCTTACCCAAGAGAATTTAAGGATAAATCAAGTGCTTCTCAAAGTACTGCTAATCCAAATGAATTTGTATATCCATATTGGGGTTCCCCTATTTATTGGGTGACGAAAGGTTATGTTGTTTTAGATGATGCCGCATTCCCCATTGTTGGAGAAGGGGATGAAGAGCCAAACGATTCTTTTAGAGATCAATTGGTAGCGAATGGCAAGGCAGCGATCGATGCAGTAGATCAACTCGGCTATATCGACAGAGATAAAGTAGCTGTGGGAGGTCACAGTTATGGTGCATTTATGACCGCTAATTTGTTATCACATTCCAATTTATTTGCGGCAGGTATTGCAAGAAGTGGTGCTTATAATAGAACGCTTACCCCATTTGGTTTCCAAAGTGAAGAACGTAGTTACTGGGAGTCACCTGAGATTTACTACAACATGTCGCCATTTATGCATGCCGATAAAATGAAGACGCCACTGCTTTTAATTCATGGTGTAGCAGATAATAATTCTGGAACTTATCCTTTGCAGAGTGAGCGTTATTTCAACGCCTTAAAAGGTCTGGGGGCACCTGTAAGATTAGTAATGTTACCGAAAGAAAGTCATGGCTATCGAGCAAAAGAATCGATCATGCATATGCTTTGGGAGCAAGATCAGTGGCTGGAAAAGCATGTGAAAAATAAAGAGACAAGCTTGGAAACAGACAGACCCTAAGCGATCTGTTTTATTTTCTTAGAAAAAAATAGGAGTGCTTTTACCTTCCTGATATCATTGAGGTAGGAGCACTCCTATTTCTTTTTATACGCTAATTTGATACTCTAGTTGAATGCATCATTTTTAACTTCCATCCTTCTTTCGTTTTTACGGCTAGCGCACTCTCCAGCCATTGTCCCTTTGCGACTAGAGTATCTGCTCGGATAAATTCTGCATAATTATGATAGGCCATTTGTATGGACATGCCATATTTTTCAATTGAAATATACTCCATCCTATTCTTTCTCAGTGGTCTATTTTCTCGTTGAAGTTGACCTCTAATATAGGTTTTGATTCTGTCATTGTCCCATACTTCTCCATGTTCTAGTATAATAAAATCATCCGTGTGATATTTGGCAATGGCCAAAGAATCTACGCCACCCCAAATTTTATCAAATGAACCTTGGATGAGTTCCTTCGCTATTACTTCTTCTTCTGCTGTTAATAGCTGATTTTTTTCCTGATGCTTGGATTGACATGCACTTAATAATAGGACTAAAAGGATTGTAAATCTCATATTTTTCTTTTCAAGATAATTCGTTAATTTTTTGTTGATTTGCATACCACCCAAAAGTGGTCAAGGTTGAGTTTGAATGACTCAAGTGGTACAATCAGGCCTTAAAATTAATAAAAGTACTCAAGCTATTGCTGTTTATTGTGAATAGATTGTTTCAAGTTCAAGAAAAGCGTAGTTCAAGCGAGTGTAAAGGAATCATTTAAACTAACTATTTTATTTTTATTATACTAATTTTAGCCAAAGGCAGAAAGGTTCTAGCCCTGCTACTATAGCTAGTCTAGCTTATATTTTACCAATAAATAGCTTTTATCTTTGGTTTCAAAATGAACGGATAGGTACTGAGCATCATGATCTTCTCTATAATAATCGAAGATTAAGGTATTTCCCTCTAAACGTACTCTAGGAAAAATAGTACGTTGGTCTTCATATAAGACAACTCTATCAAAAATGGCTATATGTTGGATTTTAATTTCAAAAGTCGTCGTATCGGATGAGATCATCCCTCTGTTATAGTTCATCTGGCTTACGCCAAATTTATGAATACCATAATTGCTGTAGGGCATTGCCATAAAGGCTTTACGAGAAGTCGTACTTTCTAATAATTGCCATTTATTTTCTTTAGGTAAGTGCGTTTTGATGAGTTGTTGAGGAGGGATTAAGAAATATTCTGGCCGAAATTCTTTGACAAATTCACTGCAGTTTTTTTTGATATAGCCACTAGCTAGGGTTAAGTCAAGTAGTTGCCATTGCTTATTTAAACGCACTGCATTCCAAGCATGGTTGACATCGATATAAGGACCATCAATCTCTTTAGCAGAGCTTTTTATTCTACCCTGAATAACTACTGTTTCTATTCCGACTGCTTGGCACATTTCTCGAAAGAGTAGGGTATAATTCATACACATTCCTTTCTTATAGTAAAAAGCACTTTGTGCTTGCTTATGTTCCCATTCTTTTACCTTCTTTTGATATTCTTTTGGGGATTTATATTCGATAGTACGCTGACTAGATTTAGGATTGAAAAAGGCATCACAATCATAGCTTACTTGATCGCTAATCCATGTAAAAATGGCCCTTACTTTATGAATGGGTTGGTTGAAAGGAGTGCTTAGTTTTTTTGCGAAAGCAGCAATAGATTCATCTTCATAGGTAGTGGCTTTCGCCAAACTATCCACTTGCGTAAAATTTTGCGAAAGCAGTAAAAATGGGAGACTAATAAGTAATAGCGTAGCACATTTTTTTTTCATTCTCCCAAAATAAAAAATCCCGCTCTGACTAAGTCAAAGCGGGAAGATATAAGTTATTTATTTCTTATTATCCTTCTGTTAAA